>JBCDID010000345.1:0-3742 GCA_038749355.1 Pseudomonadota bacterium
ACGGATTTCTCGCCGGAGGCGAGGTGGCAGAGGATCAGCAGCCGCCCCTCGTGCGCCAACGCCTTCAGGAAGTTGGTCGCCCGCTGGGCGTTGTCCATCATCTCGTCAAGTTCGGCCTCTCCCAGGCCATCATCAAACACGGGTAACGCCATGCTCGCCCTCAATTCACTACTGGTGCCGCGGAGGTATCCTCTTCGGGCAATCGATCCAGAAGCCGCCCTAGCAGCCCCCAAAAGAAGTCCTCCCCGGGATAGCCTTCGATGCGCCCCAGCTCGCGCCCATCCTCGATGAGGATGAAAGTCGGCGTGTACTGGGGCCGGCTGACCAGCGTGACTTCCGCCGGGAATGTCCCGTGAATGTCGATCCGGCGCAAGGGGGCGCTTCGGCCCTCGTCTGTCTTGTTATAGATCACGCCGATCTCGTCATCCCATCTTTCGCACCAATGGCACCAGTCCTCCTCGAACATCAACAGTTCAGCCGCCCGGACCTCGGTCGCAATGCCGAAGGCCAATAGCGCGGACGTGAGAAGACGGGTGATTGATTTCATGCAAAACATATATACACATTTGCATATGTTATCCAGTGGAATCGGATCACGATATGGGCTTTGACGTCGGGATGATGGGCGCGGGGATCGCGGGGTTCGCCTCGTTCCTGACGCCGTGCATCCTGCCCATTGTGCCCTTCTACCTCTGCTATATCTCCGGCCTGACCTTCGAGGATCTGACCAGGGGCGGCGCGCCACGGCAATCTCGCGTGATCGCCTCGGCGCTCCTGTTCTCCGCGGGCATGATCATCGTGTTCGTCGGACTGGGTGCGGCCGCCAGCACTTTCGGCCAGCAGATCCGGGCCTATTCCGAGGAGCTGCGCTGGGCTGCCGCCGCGATCATCCTTCTGCTTGGGTTGCACTATCTCGGCATCCTGCGCCTGAGTTTCCTGATGCGGGAGGCCCGGTTTGATGTCGGAGATACGCCTTTGGGACTGGCGGGCCCCTTGCTGATCGGCATGGCGTTTGCGTTCGGCTGGACGCCCTGCGCGGGCCCGATCCTGGCGCTGATCCTGTTTCAGGCAGCAGATGCCGGGTCCGTCGGGCAGGGAGCTTTGCTGCTGCTCGCGTACGGGGTCGGCATGACCCTGCCTTTCGTGATCGCCGCGCTCTTCATCGGACCGTTCCTGGCCTGGGCCAAGGGGATCCGCCGCCACCTTCCGACCATCGAGAAAGGGATCGGCGTGGCGCTGGTGATCTTCGCCGTGCTGATAGGGACAAACTCGGTCAACGAGATTGCCAATGCCATGCTGACCGTCGCGCCCGATCTGGGCCTGATCCAATAGGGAGACCACCATGCGCCTGATCGCACTGCTCGCCGGAGTTCTGCTCGCCCTGCCAGCCTTTGCCGCCGAGGTCGGCGAGGACGGCCTGCACAAGCAGCCTTGGTTCGCCATCACCTTCAAGGACATGGTGGAGGATCTGGAGACAGCGCGAGACGAGGGGAAGCGGCTGGCGATCTTCTTCGAACAACGCGGCTGTATCTATTGCGCCAAGATGCATGAGGAGGTGTTCTCGGACCCCGAAGTCGCGGACTACATCAAGGAGAACTACGTCGTCGTTCAGATGAACCTTTTTGGCGACGAGGAGGTGACCGACTTCGACGGCGAGGCGCTACCTGAGAAGGAGATGGCCCAACGTTGGGGCGTGGTGTTCACTCCGACAATCCTCTTCATGCCGGACGAGGTGCCGGATGGTCCGGCTGGGGCCGCGGCCGTCAGCACGATCCCCGGAGCCTTCGGAAAATGGACCACGCTGCACATGTTCCAGTGGGTCACCGAGAAGGGATATGACGGCGAAGAGCATTTCCAGAAATACCACGCCCGGAAGTTCAACGCGCGAAACGGGAACTGACAGCTCGGATCTTGGGCGGTCGCCAAATTCGTGGACACGAATTTGCAAATTCCTCGGTGAGGAATTTGGGCGTCACCGTCGCAAGAGAATTCCGTATTTCGGGGCAAAGAGGAAGGTGACGACAAACAGCCCGGTCAAGACCACGACCACGGTTGGCGCGGGTGCCGAGCCCACATGAAAGCTGAGAATGATCCCGGCCAGCGCCGAGATCACCGCCGTCAGCATCGAGATCGCCAGCATATGGTCGAACCGGTCTGTCAGCAGATGCGCCACTGCACCCGGTCCGATCAGCAGCGCAATGGCGAGGATCAGCCCCACCGCCTTCAGCGCGCCCACGACCACCAGCGAGATGACCGCCAGCAGCCCGTAGTGCAGCAACCGTGTCGGCAGGCCGACGGCCTTTGCGTGCTGGGCATCGAAGGCAAACAGCAGCAGGTCCCGCCGCCGTGCCAGCACGATACCCAGTGCGACCGCCGCGATCACTGCCGTTTCCGCCACATCGCCCCAGGTCACGCCCAGCATGTCGCCGAACAGGATGTGATCCAGATGCACCTCGGTCCGGATGGCCGCGTACATCACCACCCCCAGCCCGAACATGCCGGAGAAGACGACCCCCATGACCGTGTCCGGCTTGACGCGGGAGTTATCGGTCAGGAACCCGGTGGCACCGGCGCAGATCATGCCGGCCGCAAACGCCCCGAGTATCAGCGGAATGTTCATCAGGTAGGCGAGCACGATCCCCGGCAGCACCGCGTGCGCGATCGCGTCTCCCATCAGCGACCAGCCCTTCAGGACCAGCAGACAGGACAACGCACCCGCAGCCGCACCGATCAGGCAGGTGATCAGGGCGGCCTGCTGCATGAACTCGTAGGCGAGGGGCTCGGTCAACCAGGTCATGGGCGGGTGCTCCGGGACGCCGTTCGCCGCGCCGCCAGCAAGCCGTGGCGGGGTGCGAAGACGAAGGCCGTTAGGAACAGCGCCGTCTGAAGGCAGACGATCACGCCGCCCGTCGCGCCATCCAGAAAGTAGGACGCGTAGGCTCCCAGAAATGCCGTGCTCGTCCCGATCAAGACCGAGATGAGGATCAGCCGCGGGAACCGGTCCGTCAGAAGATACGCTGTGGCCCCCGGTGTGACGACCATAGCGATCACCAGGAACGCACCCACGGTCATCAGCGCCGCAACCGTGCAGGCGGACAGGAGGGTGAAGAACAGTACTTTGAGGCGCGTCGCGCTCAACCCGATAGACCGCGCATGGCTCTCGTCGAAGAACACCACCATCAGGTCACGCCACTTCGCCAGCAGGATCGCCATGGAGATGCCGCCGATCAGCACGACCTGAAACGTGTCCTCGGGCGTGATGGCCAGGATATTGCCAAAGATGATGGTCTGGATGTCGATTGGCGCGGGCGAAAGCGAATTGATGAAGAGGCCAGTGCCGAAGAAGCCCGTGAAGATGAGGCCGATGACAGCGTCCTGTTTGAGCCGGGTGCGCTCGTTGATGAACAGCATCGCGGCGGCGGCGAGCCCGCCGGACAGGAATGCGCCCAAGGCGTAAGGAAGGCCCAGCAGGTAGGCGCCAGCGACACCGGGCACAACCGAATGGCTGAGCGCGTCCCCGATCAGCGACCATCCCTTGAGCATCAGATAGGCAGACAGGAACGCACAGACCCCGCCTACCAGAGCGCTCACCCACATGGCGTTGACCATGTAGCTGTAGGCGAAGGGCTCAAGCATCAGGGTCATCGCGGCGCCGCGTAGACATCTTCGCGACACCAACCAACACCGAAGTCTCTATCGGGCTCGGCTCCTATCTGCACGACGGCTCGGCGAGCCGTGGCGG
>JBCDID010000346.1:0-3741 GCA_038749355.1 Pseudomonadota bacterium
CACCGGCCGCGACCCGGATCATGTGTTCCACCAGATCCTGCCCGGTGATCAGCTCGGTGACAGGGTGCTCGACCTGCAGCCGGGTGTTCATCTCGAGGAAATAGAAGTTCCGATCCCCGTCGACGATGAACTCCACCGTGCCTGCCGAGCAATAATCCACTGCCTTCGCCAGCGCGACGGACTGCTCGCCCATGGCCTTGCGGGTGGCCTCGTCGAGGAACGGCGAGGGCGCCTCCTCAATGACCTTCTGGTTCCGCCGCTGGATCGAGCATTCACGCTCGCCGAGATAGATGCAGTTGCCGTGTTGGTCGCCGAGCACCTGGATCTCGATATGCCGCGGCTGGGTCACGAACTTCTCGATAAAGATCCGGTCGTCGCCGAAAGACGCGGCCGCCTCGTTCTTCGAGGACTGGAACCCCTCGCGGGTCTCGTCGTCATTCCCGGCGATGCGCATGCCCTTGCCGCCGCCGCCAGCGGAGGCCTTGATCATCACCGGGTAGCCGACGTCATTGGCAATCTTGACCGCCTCTTCGGCATCCTCGATCAGACCCATATAGCCAGGGACCGTGGAGACCCCTGCCTCGGAAGCCAACTTCTTCGAGGTGATCTTGTCGCCCATCGCCTCGATGGCACCTTTCGGCGGGCCGATGAACGCGACGCCAGCGGCGTCCAGCGCATCGGCGAACTCGGCGCGCTCGGACAAGAAACCGTAGCCCGGATGGACCGCCTGCACGCCGGATTGCTTGATGGCATCCATGATCTTGTCGATCACGATATAGGACTGCGCAGCTGGCGGCGGGCCGATATGGATCGCCTCGTCCGCCATGTCCACGTGCAGCGCATTGCGATCGGCATCCGAGAAGACCGCCACGGTCTTGACGCCCATCTTGCGGGCGGTCTTGATGACACGGCAGGCGATCTCACCCCGGTTGGCGATCAGGATCTTGTCGAACATGGGTCCCCCTCAGGTGCTCGTGCGCGCCCGGGCATGCGTCGCCCAGCGTCGTCTGTTTGTTGGATTGTCGAGAATGTCTGCGATGCGGTCCGCGAGAACCGGGGCCGCGCGGCCGGACGCGATAGAGCCCCCGGCAGTGATGTGGATGTCGTGACCTTGGGTGGCAACGAGAACGCGAGGACTGAAGCCTCGCGTCGTCTGAAGGGTGCGCCAGATGTCTTGGCGGACCTGATGCGCCATACGCCGCCGGGAGAGCGGACGTCTGACCGCCCAAACCCGCAGGACCTCTACGTCCCAGCGGTCTGGCGCGCCAAGGCGAGCATGCAACACCCCCGCCTCGGTCTCTGTATTCGTCCAGGGCCGGCTCATACCGGCCCCGCTATGGTTAGGCTCGGGGTCGTCCCCGCAGGTTTACCGCTTGTAGATCGGGTTCCCGAGGTCGATGTCGCGAGAGTCCGTGGCTGCACCCACGCCTGCCCCGACAAGCCCGCCGAGAACCGCGCCTGTACCAACGCTCTCACCGAGCACGGCTGCTCCGGTCCCGCCAACAGCAGCCCCGATGGCACCGCCCGTGACCGCACGGTCCGCCACGTTCTGCCCGCACGCGGCCAAGGCCACGACCAACCCCAATACAACCAATGATTGCTTGCGCATGACTGCCCTCCAGCATCTCTGTTCTGATGCCGGGTCATACGCGGGGCCCGAGAGCTTCCGTCGCCAACGTGATATGGCGAAACAGAAATCACGGAGCAGTGACCTCTTCAGTGGCGAACTCGGCGGGCGAGGTGATCTCGATCAGTTCGAGGTCATCCGAATGCGCGACCTCGCGATGGCGGATGCCCGGAGGTTGCAGCACGCACGAACCCGCGCGGAGGATATGCTCCCCGTTGCCCTCGTACTCGAACTTCACCCAACCCCGCAGGACGTAGACGAGCTGGAAGTCCAGATCATGGGTGTGCCACGCGCCTTCAGCATGGCGACCCGGAACGCCTCGGATCACGTTTGCGCCATAGCGCCCGCCGGTCGCGCCATCGATCCCGAGATTGCGGTACTCGAAGAACGCGCGCAGCCCGCCATCGAACGCCTTCTCGTCCGCATGCTGGATGGTGAACGCCTGGCCTTTCCACATCTGGTTCATGGCTTCCTCCTTGGGGTCAGTCCTTGGGTGGTCGCTTGGCAACACAGTCGATTTCCACCAGCGCGCCGACGGCCAGGGCAGTCACCCCGATGGTGGTGCGCGCCGGGCGGCGGTCGGGTGAGAAATAGCTCTGATAGGTGTCGTTGAACGCCGCGTAGTCGCGCTCGAATTCGGTGAGGTAGCAGCGGCATTGCAAGACATGTGAGAGGTCCAGCCCGAGTCCCTTCAGGATGATCTCGAGATTGTCCATCACGCGGGCTGTCTGCGCCTCGATCCCCTTCGGCAGAGGCGCATCCGGCGCGTCGGGGTCCGTGGGCATCTGCCCGGTGAGCATCACCCAACCATCGCTCTCGACCGCATGGGAGAATGGGGCAACCGGGCGCGGCCCATTGGCGATCATGTGAAACTCAGGCACGGGCTGCTCCTTCTGAATTGACATCGCGGCGGCGTGCCCTTAGCCGGGCATGGTTAACTTCCGAGGGAGCAATTACATGACCATGAAATTCAAAGGACTTTGCCTGCTTACGGGTGCGTTGGCCGTCTCGGGTTGCGCGACCATCACGCGGGGCACCACGAGCGACGTGCAGTTCCTGTCGACCCCGACGGGCGCGGCAGTGACGACGTCCATCGGACCGGCCTGCACAACCCCCTGCACGCTGAAATTCGACCGTCGTGACACGTTCACCGCGACGTTCAAGCTCGGCGAGCAAGAGAAGCAGGTCTTCGTTGACACCGAAATCGCGGGCGAAGGCGTGGCAGTCTCTGGCGTCGGCAATGCCTTGCTCGGCGGTGTGATCGGCGTAGGTGTTGATGTGGCCACGGGCGCAGGCCTCAACCACACGCCGAACCCCGTATCCGTGACCTTCGACACAGTGCCGACCGAAGCAGAAGCGTCTGTCGAATCTGCGACAGAGGCCGAAAGCGCCACCGAAGTCGAGAGCGCGACTGACGCGGAGACAACGACGGACGGCGAGTTCAAGTGGGAAAGCTGATCTGAGACCCGCAGGCGCGCCCCGGCGCGCCTGCTTGCCCTTGCGCGCATCGAGGCCCGTGGGCATCTGCCCGGTGAGCATCACCCAGCCCTCACTCTCGACCGCATGGGAGAACGGCGCAACCGACCGCGGCCCACTAGCGATCATGTGGAACTCAGTGCTCAAGGCGTCACCTCAGTTGCACTCCAAACAAAAAAATACACTGTCAGGCATGCCAACAGCGTCACGGGCGCCAGCAAGTAGTCGACCCAGATCCTTAGTCGTCTGATTGAAAGAGCTCTCTGCAAGCGGCGAGTATATTTGAGAATTTCGCGACTCTCATTTGAAAGTCTTTCTAAGTCTTTCATATAAATCTCGCGATCCCTCAGACTTTGTTGATTGATCGCATCGAAGTTGGACATTTTCTGATCAAACGTGTTGGCCAATGAATCTATTCGACTAAAGAAATTATTTGAAACCTGAACCAGTTGATCTGCGTCTCGAGCCCATTGCGGACCGCGCGCCTCATACTTCAGAGGATCGCTCGTTAGGGTTCTGGCTTCCTCGATGCTGGCCGCAAAAGCTTCAAAGGTGGGGGCAACTTCAGCCAACTCTACCTTCGCTTCTCGTATTAGTTGAACGACCTGTTCGACACCTTTGGGATCAGGGCCTTGAAA
>JBCDID010000347.1:0-3741 GCA_038749355.1 Pseudomonadota bacterium
TGCGGGGCCATGAGGGCGAGCCCGAGCAGGCCGGGTGGGCTGTCGGCGGCGGCCAATGCGGCGATAGACGCGCCATCCGAGTGTCCGACAAGAACGTGGTGGTCGAGGCCGAGTGCGTTCAGGATTTCGGTCAGGCGCCGGGCTTCCTGCTCCATGTAATCCAGGGGCCGGGGGAGCGGGCAGGGGTCCGAGGCGCCGTATCCCGCTCGGGAGTAGGCCACCACTGACAACCCGGTTGCAGCAGCCAACCGTGCCGGGAAGTCTCGCCAGAGGGCCACGCAGCCCAGCCCCTCGTGCAGCAGGAGGATCGTGGGTGCGTGAGGGGTGCGGCCTGCCCAACGCGCGGCCTCCAAGCGTTGCCCGCCGACCCGGATGTCGAATTGGGATGTTGCGCCTGCAGCGCCCCGGTGCATCATGGATGCACCCTACTCAGGCCGTGGTGCGCGACGACCCGCGTAGGGTGTATCCAAAGTGTCTCGAACGAGACACGTGATGCACCGGCGCCCCGTAGGGCTAAACCAGGTCAGACCGCTTCTCATCCGCGCAGCTTGAAGCGCTGAATTTTGCCCGTGGCGGTCTTGGGCAGATCCTCGACCACTTCGATCCAGCGCGGGTACTTCCACGGTCCGACGGCGTTCTTCACGTGCTCTTGCAGAGCGGCAGGATCTATCCCAGCACCCTCCGCCGCGATCACGAAGGCCTTTGGCTTCTCCAACCCCTCCTCATCCTCTGCAGGCACCACCGCCGCCTCCAGCACCGAGGGGTGCGAAATCAGCGCCTGCTCCACCTCGAAGGGCGAGACCCACTGGCCGGACACCTTGAACATGTCATCCGTGCGCCCGCAATAGATGTACCGCCCGTCCGCGCGGCGCGTGTACTTGTCGCCTGTGCGGGTCCAGATGCCCTCGAATGTTGCCCGGGACTTGCCGCGCTGGTTCCAGTAGCCGTCGGCACCGCTGTCGCCTGCGACCAGCAGTTCGCCGACTTCGTCCGTGCCCACTTCCGCGCCGTCCGTGTCCACCAGCCTCAGGTCGTAGCCGGGCACTGCTGTGCCCGAGGTTCCGTATTCCACATCGCCGGGGGCGTTCGACAGGAAGATATGCAGCATCTCCGTCGAGCCCACGCCATCCAGGATATCCGTGCCCGTCAGCGCCTGCCAACGCTGGCCGAGCTCTGCCGGGAGAGCCTCGCCAGCCGAGATCGACAGCCGAAGGTTCTCGGTGCCCGGCAGGCTCTCACGCCCCGCCAGCATCGCGCCATACAAGGTTGGCACCCCGCAATAGATCGTGGGCCGGATGGCCTGCATGACCTCGAAGACCGCATCCGGTGTCGGTCGTCCGGGCAGGAGTGCGGTCGTGGCGCCAACCGACATCGGGAAGGTCATGCCGTTGCCCAGCCCGTAGGCGAAGAATAGCTTGGCCGCCGAGAAGATCGTATCGTTCTCGCGGATGCCGAGTACCTGCGCGCCGTAGGTGTCCGCCGTCGCCTTCAGGGCACCGTGGACATGGCGCACGCCCTTGGGCTCGCCCGTGGAGCCCGAGGAGTAGAGCCAGAACGCCACGTCATCGCCCGAGACCTCGGCGACGGGCCCCGCAATCGTGCCCGCAAGCGCCTGTTCGAAGGGGATGCCGACCGGGTCCTCTCCGCCGACGATGAAGACGGCTCGCAGGTTTGGAAGTTGCGAGAGCACCGGGCGCATTGTCTCCAAGAGAGGCGCGGACAAAAACAGCACCTTGGCCCGGCAGTCGGCAAGGATGTAGCGGTACTGCTCAGGCGTAAGGAGCGTGTTGATCGCGACCGGGATCACACCTGCCTTGATCGCACCCCAGAAGATGACCGGGAACTCGATCACGTCATGCACGATCATGGCCACGCGGTCTTCCTGGCCGATGCCGATACGGGCGAAGAGATCGGGCATGCGCCCGGTCTGCTCGGCCAGCTGCCCGTAGGTGAGCGTGCGCGCACCTTGCATGAAGGCCGTCTTGGCCCCGCGCCCCTCGCTCAGGTGGCGGTCAACGAAGTAGGCGGCCGCGTTGGGGTTGGCGGTCATGCTGGTCCCTCCCTGTCCGTGTCTGTCGCACGGGTTTGGGAGAGCGTACCGGCAAACGGCGCCCGATCAAGAGGTCAGCGGCCTACCCCAGGCGTTCCAGTTCCGAACCGGTCAGGCGTTCGCCCTTGGGCATGGGGCCCGGGACCTTGCCGGATTGCAGGCTGAAGATGTCGCCTTGCGCGCGGTCGATGATCAGCGCTTCGTAGTCCGCGAGGAGCGCACAGTTCCAGTCGCCGCCCTCAGGCCTGCGCAGGATCTCGCCATTGGCGTCGCGGTAACGGAAGCAGACGCCCCAGGCGGTCTCAAGCTCCTGCACCGGGTGGTTGATCCCACCCGCACCCTGGTAGGTGGTCGCGGCCCCGGTGGCGAGCACGTCGTATTTCCAGTCTCCGCTCTGGGCGTTGTCGCCCGCCGAGGACCAGAGATGCAGCCCGCCCGAGGGTTGCAGATAGACCGCCTGTGTGCCCAGCCCGTCGACATAGGTGATCACAGTCCTGCCCACGTTGCGTTCGGAGAACCCGTCACGCGGGTCGGGACCGGTCTGGACCGTGCAGGCAGCGAGCAATAGGGAGCCGAGCAAAGCCAGGCGGCGCACGTAAGCCATGGTCATGTCCTTTCGTTATCCGAACACAGGATACCGCGTGTGGCGAGAGCGGGCAATCTCAGGCGAAGATCTCGGCATGGCTGCCGTGGTCGCGCTGCACACGTGATACGTCACGCAGGATGCGCAGGAACAGGATCGCGGCCAGGATCGAGAAAGGGCTGCCCACGACATCCATCCAGGTGGTCATGACAAGCGTTTCGATGTCATTGCTGTTGCGGGCCATGCGGCCGGAGGCCTGACCAAGCACTGAGGAAACAATCCAGCAGAACCACCAGACGCTCATGAAGAGGGGCACCGGGCCATTCATGTCTGCGGACGCGCCGAAATGTGTGCTGTTCCAGGTCTGCTTCATCGCCTTGAAGGGCATCCAGAAGTTGGCGATGGGGATCAGAAACCAGCAGAACGCCCATCCGGCCGAGATGCGGCGCAGGTCCGGGTCGATCATCGCGGCGTTGTGGCTCGCCTTCCAGATCCACATGCCGTTCACCAAGTAGGCGATCAGCGTGGTTGCAACATAGGCGGAGCCAACCATACCGCCGAGTTCGTCGATCAGGTTGGCCCGTTCCTGGTATTCGGTCTCTGACAGAGTGCCGCCAAGTATGTCCCGCAGGAAGAGCAGCATCCAGACGGAGTGGGCACCGAAGAGCATCTCGCACAGGATGAAGACAACGGTGATCGCGATGCACCAGGGGGTGAGGCGGGCCAGGTCATACCGCATGTCTTGCCGCGCCTTGATGTCGCCTGGTGTCCGCGTTGTCCGGTTTCGGAATCGTCAGAACGCGCGGCATGAGACTGGGTCTTTCTGGTATGGGATACGTCATCAAATCTGGTGTTCATCCCGGCTTATCATCGGGGAACGTGATCGTGGTCAAATACACACGGATATGGCGGATATACACTGATTTCGTAGCGCAATATTCAACTAATTTAGAATTAGCGGATATGCCGAGTGTATCTTGGACCCGCACGTGTGCGGGCCCTTTTTGTGCCGCTTAGCTCCCCGGGCGCGCAGGGCGCCGGGGCAAAAACGGTCGCCCGAAGCTTAGCCCGCGAGAGCCTTGTTCAGGTTCTCGTCGACCTTCTCCAA
>JBCDID010000348.1:0-3733 GCA_038749355.1 Pseudomonadota bacterium
ACCCCGACACCCTGTCACGATGTGTGTATAGCCGCGAACCAATTAAAATTCGGTCAAACTGCCGGGTCGTGTCGTCCCGAGGTCAACCGGACGCCTGGTCTGCCACTAGCCGCCGGTTCGACGCGCGCAGCTTGTCGCGCATGTGGTGCGTGATCGCGTCCTGTAGGCAGGCCCGGATCTCGCCATTCGACTTGACCAACGCCCTCAGCTTGGCCACGGGTACTGCGAAGAAGCGCGCGCTGCCATCCACCAGCACGGTCGCTGTTGCGGGCGCGCCGTTCAGACAGGTGGCCTCGCCCAGCACCGCGCCGGCACCCATCTCGTCCACATGCCGCCCGCGCACCTGAACGCTTACCTTGCCGGAATGCAACCAGATCAGATCGCTGATCGGCAGGCCCTCCTGCGTCAGCACTATCCGGTCCTTGCCGTCCACCCAGCGGCCGATCTCCAGCAGCTTGCGTGCGTCCGACTTGTCGACGCCGGGCAGGATGGTTTCGATCAGGCGCAGCTCGTCCGAGTGCAGGCGCACATTCCTGTTCACTGCGAATGTGCGGGCCAGACCGGCCACCGAGATCACGCCATAAGTGACCGAGATCAGCAGAGTGGACACGTTCCAGTCAACAAGCACGCTGAGCCCGACGCACACAGCGCCCATCAGGTTGCAGAACGGATAGAGGTAGCCGCGCCCCGAGATATAGCCAAGCTGCAGCGCAGCGTACGAGCCCAGGTAGAACGCGACGCCCACCAACCCGATCAACACGTAGACGGACATGCGTTCCCCTGGGTCTCCGGCCCCCAATCCCCACCGGAGGCCTGAAGATTATGACCTGATTTTCACAAGGTGCAACGTGAAACCACCTTGCGCAATTCCCGCTCTAGGATCAGTTGGCCGGGTGTTCGCTGCCCCAAAGCCGCATTGCGTTCAGGATTGTGCGCATCTTTTCGCCGCGTGCGGTGAGCTTGTAAGCGGCGCGGGGCGGGTGGTCGGCGTAGAACTCCCGCTCCACCACGTTCGAGGCTTCCAGCATCTTGAGCCGCGCGGAAAGGGTGTTGGGCGCGATCCCCGGCAGAGCCTCGGTCAGGTCCTGAAACCGGCGCGGGCCATGGTCCATCATCTCGCGCAGGATCTGGGCGGTCCAGCGGGTGCCTATGATCACGGCGGTCCGGGCAATCGGGCATTCAGGAAGCTCACGCATGTGTGACCCATACACGGATCATCCCGGTTTGACGAATGACAAGTGATTACAATAAACGTAGTGACATCAAGAAATGGAGAGACCTATGACTTTCGAACTGCAGATCCTCGTCTGGACCGTACTGGTGCTGTTCGCCACGCTGATGGTGCAGGGCGCGCTGACGCCGTTGAACCAGGGGTTTGCCTGGGGGCTGGGCGCCCGGGATGAGCCGCGTGAGCTGTCCGTTCTGCAGGGGCGCTTGAAGCGCGCGGTGGGCAACTCGGTCGAGGCTCTGGTGATGTTCGCGCCGCTTGTCATCGCGGCGGCCATTGCCGGGGTGTCGAATGGCACAACCCAACTGGGCGCGATGCTTTTCCTGGCCTCCCGCATCGCATTTCCGGTCTGCTACGCGCTGGGGACGCCCTATCTGCGGACGCTGATCTGGACGCCCGGCACGCTGGGAATCATGATGACCGCCTATGCGCTGCTGACTGCGTAGGGCCCGCCATGGTTAAATCGGGGCAATATTCTCCCGTAACAATCCAAGGCGCGAAATAATCGGTCGCAAACTACCCACATGACGACGCGTCGCAATTGACCCTGCCGGACAGCGCACGATATCAGGCTCCCGAGCCAATGTGATATGAGCCAACTTAACCGGGGGTGTCCGCCATGAGCGATTTTGATCGCGAGGCCATGGACGTCGACGTCGTCATCGTGGGGGCAGGCCCCGCGGGGCTTTCTGCTGCCATCCGCCTGAAACAGCTCGACGAAGATCTGATGATCGTCGTGCTCGAGAAGGGCTCGGAGGTCGGGGCACATATCCTGTCCGGTGCGGTGCTGGATCCCTGCGGGCTCGACGCCCTGCTGCCCGAGTGGCGCGATATGGGTCTGCCGATTCACACCGAGGTCAACGACGACCGGTTCTACATGCTGGGCGAGGCGGGCGAGATCCGCCTGCCCAATATCATGATGCCGCCGCTGATGAACAACCACGGCAATTACATCGTCTCGATGGGCAATGTCTGCCGCTGGATGGCCGAGTACGCGGAAGGCCTGGGTGTCGAGATCTACCCGGGCATGTCCTGTTCCGAACTGGTCTATGGTGAGAATGGCGAAGTGATCGGCGTAGTCGCGGGCGAGTTCGGCAAGAACCCCGACGGCACTCCTGGCGATGCCTACGAGCCCGGCATGATCATGCAGGGCAAGTACGTGCTGCTCGCCGAGGGCGTGCGCGGCTCGCTGTCGAAGATCGCCATCGAGAAGTTCGGTCTGGCCGACGGCAAGGAGCCGCAGAAATACGGCGTCGGCATGAAGGAGATCTGGGAGGTCAAGCCCGAGAAGCACGCGCAGGGCCGTGTGGTGCACACCATGGGCTGGCCGCTCGGATTCAAGACCGGTGGCGGCTCGTTCATGTACCACCTCGAAGACAATCAGGTCTATGTGGGTTTCGTGGTCCACCTGAACTACGAGAACCCGCACCTGTTCCCGTACATGGAGTTCCAGAAGTTCAAGCATCACCCGATCATTGCGGACGTTCTGGAGGGCGGCAAACGCATCTCCTATGGCGCCCGGGCGATCACCGAGGGCGGCTGGCAGTCGCTGCCGAAGCTGACCTTCCCCGGTGGCGCGCTCCTGGGCTGCTCGGCGGGCATGGTCAACGTGCCGCGGATCAAGGGCAACCACAACGCCATGCTGTCGGGCAAGGCGGCGGCCGAGGCGGTCTATGCGGCACTGGGAGAGGAACGCCAGGGCGATGAGCTGACGGCCTATGAGGATGCGGTGCGGTCAGGCCCGATCGCCAAGGACCTGAAGCCCGTGCGCAACGTCAAGCCCATGTGGTCCAAGTTCGGGCTCGCCGGGGGGTTGGCGCTGGGAGCTGCTGACATGTGGATGGCGAACCTGACCGGCTGGAACCCGTTCGGATCCATGAGCCACGGCAAAACGGATGCGGCCGCAACGGGCAAGGCCGCGGACCACCCGGTGATCGAATACCCGAAACCGGACGGGGTGCTCAGTTTTGACCGGCTGACCAATGTGTCGTTCAGCTTCACCAATCACGAGGAAAGCCAGCCCGCGCACCTGCAACTGATCGACCCCGCGAAACCCATCGAGGTGAACCTGCCGACCTTTGCCGAACCCGCGCAGCGGTATTGCCCGGCAGGGGTATACGAGGTGATCCGGGAGGATGACGGGTCCAATCCGCGGTTCCAGATCAACTTCCAGAACTGCGTCCACTGCAAGACCTGCGATATCAAGGACCCGAGCCAGAACATCACCTGGTGCACGCCGCAGGGCGGTGACGGTCCGAACTACCCCAATATGTGAGCTTATGAAGCAAACGGGGATGGGACCGCGAGCGGTCCCATCATTCCATTTCTCCCCATCCTCGCCTTCGGCTGCGGTGGGGCCCCGTTGGCGCCCGGTATCAACGTTACGTGTTAACGGCTGGTCTTGGCGCCAACGGCTCGGGCCAGCGAAGCGACGGGCCGAGCGCAAGGGAATGTGAGAAACCGAGAGGTTTCGAACGCATTTTGTTTCGATGTCAGCGAGCCACC
>JBCDID010000349.1:0-3717 GCA_038749355.1 Pseudomonadota bacterium
GCGATCGGTGACGTCCACGGCTGCCTTGAGTCTCTGTGCGAGGTCCACGCATGGATCGAAGATGACCTCGCCCGCCGTTCAGTTGCGGATCACCGCATCATTCATCTCGGCGACTTCATCGACCGGGGCCCCGACAATCCGGGCGTTCTGGACCACATGATCGCGCGAGCCGCCTCGGATCCTCGGGTTCTGTCCGTCCGCGGGAACCACGACTTCTACTTGATGGACTTCTTGAACGACCCGGACGGCGAGAGCTACTGGCGATGGGCAAGCTATGGCGGGGCGAAGACCATCGCCGACTACGGGGTGAGTTTGCCAGTAGATCCGAACGCCACTGCCTCCGAGCGGGCCGCCATCCACGCCGCACTCGACACGCCGAAAGTCCGCGCGCATGCAGAGTTCATCGCGTCGCTCCCGCTATGGCTCAGCTTCGGCGACTATCTCTTCGTCCACGCGGGTATCCGGCCAGGCGTCGGGATTGCGGAACAAACCGAACATGACCTCATGTGGATGCGCGAGCCGTTCCTGTCTTGGCCAGATGCCTTGGAGCAGGTGGTGGTCCATGGTCACACCCCGACCGATGACATCGATGTTCGGCCCAACAGGATCGGCATCGATACCGGCTGCGTGTTCGGAGGCGAACTGACCTGTCTGGTGCTCGGGGGCAGCGAAGCGTCCCGTTTGGTAGGACCGTGGCTGGAGCGGCTCATCCGCGAGGCAGCGCCTTGAGAAACCGCAGGATCTCCTGACCTGAACCATGCAGGCGCAGATCATTGTGACGGCCTCCGGGATAGGTCACAAACTCTTTGGGCTCGTTTGCCGCGTCGAACAGTTTCCGCCCTTCCGAGATGGGCACAATCCGGTCCGCGTCACCGTGCAGGATCAACAGCGGACCCTGATAGGTCGTGATTGCGGCACGCGACTCCCACCTCTCATCCCACAACAGCCAGCACGCGGGGATGAGCGGATAGTGGTGCTCTGCCGTCTCGCACATATTGGCGAAGGGCGTTTCAAGGATGAGCGCGCGAACCGTTCGTTGGGCTGCAACCTGGACCGCAACCGCGGCGCCAAGGCTCGTGCCGTAGACAACAACAGGGCCGTCCGCGATCGCGTCATGCACCGCGAGCGCGTCCGCCACGATCTGTGTTTGAGAAGGCTCTCCAGTCGCTCCGCCTGCCCCGCGGTAGTTCATGGCGATGATGCCGTGGCCCTGCACCGCCAGTTCAGTGAGCTTCGGTCCCGAGGACGGCAGTGACCCCGCGTTCCCGGTGAAATGCAGGATGTACGGTTGACCCTTCTGCGGCGGCACCTGCCACGTGATGACGGACACGCCATCGGGCGCTGTGACCTCACGAACCACCGCACCAGGCAGGCCGGATACCTGATCTGCAACCGGCCAATCGCGAAACGGGTAAATGAGGTCATGCCGAAAGGCCAGCAGGCCTCCACATGCCATGACCCAAACCGAGAGAGCCGTCAGGCCCAGCCTGCGGGACCACAGGAGCAGCGCGGCGCCAACCGCGCGCGGCCCATCCTTCGGAGACGGATTCAGGTTTGCGTCAGCGCCAGGAAGAGCAGGATGATCGCGACGATCACCAGTGTGTAGACCGTGCCCTGCATCAGTCCCGCGAAGGCGCGCTCCTGGACGCTGGTGTCCATGGAGCCGTGTTCGTGTTTCTCGTCAGCCATGTCTGATCCTCACGCGAATCTGCATGACATCAAGATAAGCACCTGAAGTTGACACGCAATGGATGCGCGCAGGACGCGTTGCCGCAGAAGGGATCAGGCGGTGTCCGCGTCCTCCGGCGAGTCCTCATCCAGTTTGGACCGCATCTGGAACCCGATCCTCAGCGGTTCCTTGTGGATCTTGGGGGCTGCCTTCAGCATCACGTTCAGCTGGCTCACATGCTGCAAAAGCTGCGTCTTGGCCCCCGCACCATCGACCCCGTAGAAGGTAATGATGTCCGGCGCGAAATAACCCATGCCCTGGATGTGGATCATGCCAGCATCCGAGCCCGCGAAGCCCATGCCGACCTCCTGATCCGGATCCAGCGTTTCCTCGAACTTCTGGATGTAGAGCACCAACCGCTCATAAGCCCATTGCGAGGGGCTCTTCTGCTCCGCCGGCTTCGCTGCGACCGCGGCAGGCAGCGGTATCTTCTCCGCGCAATCCCCTTCGTCACAATCGCTGCGATAGACACCTGCATCCGGCAGTACCGGCTTGGTGCGCAGCTTGGCGCTCACTTCATATTCGACGCTCATCCCCGTTCCTCTCATAGACCCAGGCTTCGTTTTCCAGCCGCCGTGTCACGCGGCCCGCCTGATGCAGATAGTTCATATGTGCGACCGATTCGGCGAGAGCCAGGCCGTATTGTGTCCCGCCAATCTCGCGTTTGAAGATGGGCGTGAAGAGCTGCGCCGCCGTCTTGGGGCCTTCGGTCAGCGCCTTCTCGATGCGATCCAACGCACTCAAGTGATTCTCGATCAGTTGGGTAAGCCGAAACGCCGCCCCGCGGAAGGGCAACTTGTGACCCGGCAGGATCAACTGATCGGCGGCAAGGTCGCGGAACTTGGCGCAGCTCTCCAACCAGTCTGCCAGCGGATTGGCTTCGGGTTCTGATGGGTAAACTCCGATGTTCGAAGAGATCCCCGGAATGATCTGGTCCCCCGCCAACACGAGGTCATCCGTCCAGAAGGTCGCGTGGTCCGGCGCGTGGCCGTGCCCAAAATGAACCTGCCAGTCACGCCCGCCCAGCCTGAGGGTCGCCCCGTCCTCGATCACCCGGTAGCCCAGCGGGATCGGTGCTGTGCACTGGGAGAAGTTGAAGGGTTTCTCTTTGACGAAGGCAGCCAGCATGTCCTCGGGCATCCCCGCCCGCCTGCGAAACGCGATCTGCTCGGGCGGCGGGGTATCGTTGTGATCAAGCTGGAGCATCCGGCCGAGCGTCCAACCCAGCCGTGTGGCCCAAATCTCGGCTCCCTTCTCGGCGAACCAACCCAGCAGCCCGATATGGTCCGGGTGGTGATGTGTCAGCACCACGCGCCCGACCGGTTTGCCCGCCAGCGGTCCTTCCAGAAGCGCGACCCATGCCTCCCGCCCGGAGGCAAGATCCATACCGGTATCGATGATCGTCCAATGGTCGCCCTCGTCGAGGACATACACATTCACATGGTCGAGCCGCATGGGCAGCGGCAGGCGCACCCAACGGATGCCGTCCGCAACTTCTGTGGCTTCGCCGCGCGCGGGTGGTTCTTCCCACGGAAACCGCAGGGCGGGCTCCGTGGGAGTGTCCATCAGGCGCTCAGCTTCTCGGCATCCAGCGCATATAGCGGGGCCGCACCCGCGGTCGCTGCCTGCGCATGCGCGTGCATCTGGGGCAGGATCTGGTGGATGTAGAAGCGCGCCACGGCGAGACGTTCCTCGGTCGGATCCGCAAGCGCACCCTTCAGCAGATAGTGCGCCCCCAGCGTCTGGCCCCATGCGCGGAGGTAAGGCGTGGCACCGGCGAACCGGTCGTTCAGTTCTGACGCGTCCAGCATCCAGCGAGTTGTGCCCTTGAGCTTGGAGAGCGCCGCTGCCAGCGCCTGGGCCATGTCCTCATGTGCTGACGCGGCCTCGACGGTCGCGGCCATCTCCGCCAGCAGCCCCTCGGCCGCAGCACCCCCATCGGCCAGCTTGCGCCCGACCAGATCCATAGCCTGGATGCCGTTGGTGCC
>JBCDID010000350.1:0-3706 GCA_038749355.1 Pseudomonadota bacterium
CGGTAAGCAGTCGCGAGCGTCAGCGTATAGCAGGCCGACTCTTCCCAGGTCAGGTGCTTGGGCCGCGGCATGAGCTGCTGGGCCTGCACGCAGGTGAACTGCGCGAACGAGCCGTCCGGCGTCTCGTAGCCCCAGATCCGCTGGCTGGGCGAATACATCGTGTCGCCGCCATTGCAGTGCTCGTCGTCGCCATCGTCCTGGTTGCAGTGGATCACGACCTCGTCGCCCACCTTCCAGCGCTTGACCTTGTCGCCCACGGCCCAGACGATCCCGCACGCGTCCGAGCCCGCGATGTGGTAGTCCTGCTTGTGCACGTCGAACATCGAGATCGGCACGCCGAGCCCCGCCCAGACACCGTTATAGTTCACGCCCGCCGCCATCACGAGCACCAGCACCTCGTTGCTATCGGGCTTGGGCGTGTCGACGACCTCGAGCTGCATGGCCTTGTCCGGCTCACCCTGGCGTTCACGGCGAATCGCCCAGGCATGCATCTGTGCCGGCACATGGCCGAGCGGCGGGATCGTTCCGACCTCGTAGAGATCCTTTATGGGCGTATCGGTCATGGGCGTACCGTCCATTGCTGCACTCCGCTTGGTTACGAAATTATCTTGCGCAAGATAATTGCGCAAAAGCCTCGAACGGGTCAATGACATGTCCGAGTTTCGCACGCAAGCCCAAATATTCGCAGCCGCAACATTCCCTGCTGCGCCGCACCAGTCAAGGTTGTCAGCCGGTGTTTGCGTGGCGTTCAGGGGCGAATTGGGCGCCGAGGTGTTCGATGGCGTTTGCATAGTAGGCAAGCAACGCCTCATCCGCATCAGCAAACCGCAGACCCGCCGCCGTCTCCACCACCACACCGCGCAGAATCAGCATGCGCAATCCGACCTCGACGGCGTAGTCCAGGTCCGAGCGCGGGATGTGGCTGTGCGCACCAGCGGCGTGCAGTTCTGCCAACTCCTCCGCCGCGCGCAACTTGAGGTCAATCGCCGAGATCGGGCCATCCTGCCCCAGCATCACCCGGGCGATCAGGCTGACCGGCAGCACCGGCACCACGTCGCCGATGCGCCGGGACAGTTCTTCTCCCAACGCGGCCACTGGATCCTCCGCGCCTTCCGCCATGAACTCAGCCAGCGACAAGGGCGCGCCAAAGCTCACGCAGGCGTAACCGAAGCGGTAGAGCCGCCCCGTCAGCCGCAGCCACGCGAGCCGCGTGATATACCCGCACGCCGTCCAGGGACTGACCCGGAACCGGGCCGCATCGCCGGGGGCACCGTCCGTGCCGATCAGGATCCGGTCCTCCAGCACCCGGTCATAGTTCAGCCCCACGGGCACGAAGACCACATCGCGAATCGCCGGGTCGAACCCGTCGACAATGTAGGACAATAGCCCCAGCTTTGGCGGCGCCAGCTTCCCGTCGCGCGACAGCCCACCCTCGGGAAAGATCGCCTGGGTCACGCCCGCATCCGTTGCCATCCGCACATAGCGGGCCAGCACCTTGCGATAGAGCGCGTTCCGCGACCGGCGCCGGATGAAGTACGCGCCCATGGCCCGGATGATGCGGCTGAGCGGCCAGACCCGGGCCCACTCGCCCACCGCATAGGAGAGCGCGGACTGAGTGGAGGCCAGATAGGTCACCAGCAGGTAATCCACATTGGACCGGTGGTTCATTACGAAAACAACGGTCGCCTGCGGATCGACGGAGCGCAGCGCGACGTCGTCAAACGCCCCAAGCCGCACCCGGTAGAGCGCTTGAGCGATCCAGCGCGACGCCCGCGCGCCCACGGCGAAATAGGCGTAGGCGCTGAAGGCGGGCACGATCTCGCGGGCATAGCGCTCAACTTCCGAGACGACGACCTCGCGCGGTTTGCCCTCCTCGGCCATGTGGGCGTCCATCTCGGCCAGCACTTCCGGGTCGTGGACCAGCCGGTCGATCAGCACCTGGCGCCGGGTCAGCTTGAAGGGCTGGATGCGGACCTGCAGCTTTTCGTTCAGCCGATCGATGGCCCGGTGGACCCGGCGCCGGAAGACCCAGCGCAGCGACGGCGTGATCACCCGGTCGAGCAGCCCGACGACTGCCAGCACGGCGACCAGCCACACAGCCCAAACCGGAACTTCGACCGTCTCCCACATGACCAACAGCGTGGCCCGGGTAAGGTACCCTGTCCAGAACCTTTGCGCCCGCACCCTCCCTGACTAAGATGATTTGGTGAATGCACCCCTTCTCATATGCTTCTCCGGCCAACCCGGTGTCGGCAAGACAGCCGTTGCCCGTGCACTGGCCCAACGCACCGGATACGTCTTCTTGCGGATTGACAGCATCGAGTGCGCATTGCGGAATGTAGAGGGCAGCGTTTTCGCAGGACCTGAGGGCTACATCGCGGGGGCCGCAGTCGCGAGTGACCACTTGATGTTGGGTCGTGCAGTCGTCGCGGATGCGGTGAACGAGGACCACCGCGGACAGAACGTCTGGCGGCATCTTGCGGCCGAAACAGGTGCGCAGTTGTTTCCAGTCAATGTCACATGCTCGGATGCCCAAGAACACCGACGCCGAGTCGAGCAACGCCGGCCCGACCTGCCTGGACACCAATTGCCCGACTGGCAAGCCGTTCAAGCGCGGATCATCCAACCCTGGGCCGTGCCCGCTTTGCAGATTGACACCGCGCACAGAACGACCGAGGCGATGGCCGCCCGTATCGAAACAGCGTTGCACCAAGGACTCCGAAAAGGTGGCGCAACTTTCTTCCCTTCGAATTAGGGCTTGCGCAATATAATTCGCTGGATATGTTCCGCTGCAATGCAGCATATTGCGCCGCCGCTGCCAGTTGAAGGAGTGCCCCGATGACCGCGAACGATACCGGCCGTGACCGCCCCTGGCTGTTCCGCACCTATGCGGGGCATTCCACGGCTGCGAAATCGAACGAGCTTTATCGCGGCAACCTTGCCAAGGGCCAGACGGGGCTGTCGGTCGCCTTCGACCTGCCGACGCAGACGGGCTACGATTCGGATCACGGGCTCGCGCGCGGCGAGGTTGGCAAGGTTGGCGTGCCGATCTCGCATATCGGCGACATGCGCACGCTGTTCGACCAGATCCCGCTCGAGACGATGAACACCTCCATGACCATCAACGCAACGGCGGGGTGGTTGCTGGCCTTGTACATCGCGGTGGCGGACGAACAGGGGGCGGACCGGGCCAAGCTCACCGGCACCGTGCAGAACGACATCATCAAGGAGTACCTCAGTCGCGGGACCTATGTGTTCCCCCCTGCCCCGTCGCTGCGCCTGATCTCGGACGTCGCCACCTTCTGCTATGGCGAGGTGCCGAAGTGGAACCCGATGAACGTCTGTTCCTACCACTTGCAGGAAGCAGGGGCGACGCCGGAGCAGGAACTGGCCTATGCGCTGGCCACCGCCATCGCGGTACTGGACACAGTGAAGGCATCCGGCGCCATCTCGGACGAGGATTTCCCCGGCGTGGTCGGCCGCATCTCTTTCTTCGTGAACGCGGGCATCCGCTTCATCACCGAGATGTGCAAGAGGCGCGCCTTCGTCGATCTCTGGGACGAGATCTGCGAGCTCCGCTATGGCGTAGACAATCCGAAACTTCGCCGCTTCCGCTACGGGGTGCAGGTGAACAGCCTCGGTCTGACGGAGCAGCAGCCCGAGAACAATGTCTACCGTATTCTGCTGGAGACGCTGGCGGTAACAC
>JBCDID010000351.1:0-3671 GCA_038749355.1 Pseudomonadota bacterium
ATGGCCCGTGTGACCGTTGAAGATTGCATCGACAAGATCCCCAACCGGTTCGACCTGGTGATGATGGCAGCACACCGTGCGCGAACCATTTCGTCCGGTGCGCCGATCACCGTCGAGCGGGACAATGACAAGAACCCGGTCGTGGCCCTTCGCGAGATCGAGGAAGAGACCCTGACGCCCGAAGAGCTGCATGAAGAGGCGGTCGAATCGCATCAGATCCACATCGAGGTCGATGAGCCCGAAGAGGACAACATGGCGCTCCTCATGGGTGGCGGTGCAGAGGCAGCTGGTGCTGGTGCGCAGCCCGTTATCGACGATCTGGACGAGGAGAAGCTGCTCCGCGCCCTGATGGCCGAGCAGGGGAACTGATCGCACCCCACGGGGTGCCGGAGGGCTCCGGGGAGGGCAAAGCGTGATCCGCCAGTTCGAGCTTGTCGACCGGGTCCGCGACTACAATCCCGATACGGATGAGAACCTGCTGGATCGCGCCTATGTATATGGCGCGAAGATGCACGCGCATCAAAAGCGCGCCAATGGCGACCCCTATTTCGGCCATCCGCTGGAAGTCGCCTCTATCCTGACCGACCTGCGGCTGGATGATGCCTCCATCGTTACGGCCCTGCTGCACGACACCATTGAGGACACCGCCGCCACCCACGAGGAGATCACGCGCCTGTTCGGGCAGGAGATCGCTGATCTGGTGGACGGGGTCACCAAGCTTACCCAGCTTGAGCTGTCCTCCAAGGAAACCGCCCAGGCCGAGAACTTCCGCAAGCTGCTGCTCGCCATGGCCCGCGATGTCCGGGTCATCCTGGTCAAGCTCGCCGACCGGCTGCACAACATGCGCACCATCGGCAACCTGCGCGCCGAGAAGCGCGAGCGGATCGCGCGCGAGACCATGGAGATCTACGCGCCATTGGCGGGCCGCATGGGCATGCAGGCGATCCGGGACGAGTTGGAGGATCTCTGCTTCGAAGTGCTGAACCCCGAAGCCCGCACCTCCATCATGCGCCGTTTCGTGACCCTGCGCCGCGACAAGGGCGATCTGATCCCCGAAATCTCCGACGAAATCCGGGGTTTCGCCGAAGCCGCAGGTTTGCGTGTCGAGGTCCAGGGCCGCGAGAAGCGCCCATATGGCATCTGGCGCAAGATGCAGGAGAAGGAGGTGCCGTTCTCGCAGCTCTCCGACATCTATGCGTTCCGCATCCTCTGTGCCAGCGAGGATGATTGCTACCGGGCGCTGGGGGCGGTGCACCGCAACTGGCGCGTCGTGCCGGGGCGGTTCAAGGATTATATTTCCAGCCCCAAGGCAAATGGCTACCGCTCGCTGCACTCGACGGTGTTCACCTCGTCGGCCGCGCGTACCGAGATCCAGATCCGCACATTCGACATGCATGCGGTCGCCGAGACCGGCGTTGCCGCGCACTGGGCCTACAAGGACGGCGTCCGGGTCGAGAACCGGTTTGCCGTCGATCCCTATGACTGGCTCCGCAGCCTTGTGGACAGGATCGAGAAGGGCGACGAGCCGCAGGAGTTTCTGGAGCACGCGAAGCTGGAGATGTTCTCGGACCAGGTGTTCTGCTTCACACCCAACGGCGACGTGGTCGGGCTGCCGCGTGGGGCCACGCCCATCGATTTTGCCTATGCCATTCACACCAAGGTCGGGAACCACTGTGCGGGCGCCAGCGTGGACGGGCGTCGCGTGCCGTTGTGGACGCGGTTGCGCAATGGCCAGCAGGTGGAGATCGTGACCGCTCAGGGCCAGTCGCCGAGCCCGCACTGGGAAGACATCGCCCATACCGGGCGGGCGAAGGCCGCGATCCGCCGGGCCATGCGGGGGCGGTTGCGCAAGGAACAGGTGGATCTGGGGCGGGATCTGTTGACCCAGGCGCTGGCTCGAGCCGGGCGCGAGGCGGGCGAGAAGACGTTCGCCGTGGCTGCGGAGCGGTTGAACCAGGGTACAGTGGACGAGTTGCTGATCTCGCTGGCGCTTGGCCGTCTGACGGCTGCCCAGGTGATCAGCGCAGTGTACCCGGCACAGCCCGAGGGTGCTGCGACCATCGAAGCCGCACCCGAGGCAGAGCGCGTCCGGGGTCACGGTATCCGCCGCAGTCAGGCGGTGCGCTTCTGCACGCATTGCTGGCCCATCCCAGGGGATCGCATCATGGGTGTGGCGCGGCGAGGCGGGCTGGTGGTGCATGCCGTCTTCTGCCCGATGCTGGAGGAGGTGGAGGACGAACTTGAGCGCTGGCACGACCTCTCCTGGCACGATGACGCGGCACAGACGGCCATGAACCTGTCCCGCATCCGCCTGACGCTTGCCAATGAACCCGGCACGCTCGGACAGGTCTGCACGCTGGTCGGTGAGCAGAAGGCGAACATCGACAATCTCGCGATGATCACAAGAAAGCCCGATTTCTTTCAGATCAATGTGGACTTGGAAGTCAGGGACACTAAACATTTGAGCGGTATCCTCAGCGCGCTGAAGGCACAGAGTTTCGTGAATCACGTGGAGCGCGCGATCGAGAGGCCGCCTGACCGATCAAGCTCCGACGTTGCGGAACAACGCCGTCTGCCGCTGGGGCAGGGGGCGCTGACAAGCCACTAGCGGTGGTGGCGCGGAAAGCGCCATTGCCGAGGAAAGAGCGGGGCGATGATATTCAAGCGGCGTAAGCCAGCGCCATTGAGTTCACGGGTGCGGGAGTTCCTGGCGCCGCGCAAGGGATTCTGGCGTGGCTGGGGCTATATCGGCAAACGCATCCGTCGCCTTCCTGACAGCCCGCACCGCATCGCCCTGGGCTTCGCATGCGGCGCGCTTGCCTCGTTCACGCCGTTCTTCGGATTTCATTTCTTTGTCGCCGCCGGGCTCGCCTGGATCATCCGCGCGAACATGCTCTCCGCATTGTTCGGCACCATCGTCGGTAATCCGCTGACCTTTCCGTTTATCTCCGGTGTCTCGCTCTGGTTCGGACGTTGGATCATGGGACGCTCCGGCGGCTCGTCTGGTGCTGAGCAGGTGCTGGATGCTGCATGGGGCGCGGTCCTGTCGGCCTGGAGCTCGGTCAAAAGCTGGTTTGGCTATGGACCCTCCATGCTGGACGGGTTCCTCGCGTTCCTTGACGAGGTCTTCCTGCCATACCTCATAGGCGGCCTGATCCCGGGTTTCGTGACCGGTGTGCTGTGCTATGTGGTCCTCGGCCCGGTCGTGGCGGCCTATCAGGAGCGGCGGCGCAACAAGATCGA
Source organism: Pseudomonadota bacterium (assembly GCA_038749355.1). Lineage (GTDB taxonomy): Bacteria > Pseudomonadota > Alphaproteobacteria > Rhodobacterales > Rhodobacteraceae > Thermohalobaculum. Next base: position 3,244 of record JBCDID010000351.1, read on the forward strand.
GGCCAGTCAGGCCAAGCAACGCAAACGGGCCCGCGCTAAGATCAAGGCTTATGCGGCCAGTGATGGAATGGGAGGCGACCGTGTCTGAGGGGTTGGCAGCGCCATTGGGCAGGTTGCGGCTGGGCGTGAACATCGACCATGTCGCCACCATTCGCAACGCGCGCGGCGGCGCCGTGCCCGATCCGGTCAGGGCGGCAAAACTTGCCGAGCAGGCGGGTGCCGACGGCATCACGGCGCATCTGCGCGAGGATCGGCGCCACATAACCGATGGCGATATCGAGCGGCTGATGGCTGATCTGACACTGCCGCTCAACTTCGAGATGGCGGCGACCGAAGAGATGCAGGCGATCGCCCTCAAGCACCAGCCGCATGCGGTGTGCATCGTGCCCGAACGGCGCGAGGAACGCACCACCGAGGGCGGTCTCGAG
>JBCDID010000352.1:0-3651 GCA_038749355.1 Pseudomonadota bacterium
ATCGGGCTAAGTCGGCTTCGGTTCAGCGCAGTTGACAGGCTTGCTAATGATTTCTCCAGTTGACTTTTGAATTTACATCTTCCGTGTCCCCCGAGATCAATTTACGCGAAGCTAGCCGGTTGGAAGACATGTGGAATATTCTTGACCGCGTCATCAGCGGTCTAGTCTCCTAACACTTTGATTTAATTGGCGCACCGGGGAGGATTCGAACCCCCGACCCCCAGATTCGTAGTCTGGTGCTCTATCCAGCTGAGCTACCGGTGCGCATGCTGCCAAAGGCAGGAGCCGGTATCTAGCTGCCGCACCTGTTGAATGCAAGGAGGAAAGTGCTCCGGTCAGGCGGCGGCTGTGGCAGCTTCCGAAGGCACCGAAATATGGAACTCGGTACCCTTCGTCGTACTGTGCGCAAGCTCCAGAGTGCCTCCGTTGGCGCGGACCAGTTCCTGCGCAATCGCGAGACCGAGGCCAGAACCTCCGGCCCGCGTGCTCCCCTGAAACGGCTTGAAAAGGTTCTCCAGCGTCCGGCTGGGCAGCCCCGGCCCCGTGTCGGCAACCGCAATGGTCAGGCGGCCTTCGGCAACCGTCGACGAGATCCGGACCTCACCGGATTTTCCACTCCCGCGGATCGCCTCCGCCGCGTTTCTGACGAGGTTGTTGAGCACCCGGTACAGATGCTCCGGATCCGCTTCCACAAGGGTCTCCGTTTCGATCGCGACAACGCAATCGACGTGAGCGTCCGGCAAACCCAGCCCCTCGTAGACTTCGGCCACCAGTTCGGAGAGCGCGATCAGGCGGCTCTCGGGCGGCGCCTCCTCTGCGCGGCCAAAGGTCAGCGTCGACTGGCAGAGGCGGATCGCGCGGTCCAGCGAGTTCAGGAGCTTCGGCGCGGTGCGAGCCACGATCGGATCTTCGCTCATCTCCAGTCGGTCGGCCATCAGTTGCGTCGTCGCCAGAATGTTGCGCAGATCATGGCTGATCTTGGCCACGGCCTCGCCCAGGGACGCCAACCGCGCCTTGGACTTGAGCGCCCCGTGCACTTCGCGCTCCATGTCGGCCACCGCGCGCTCGGCCTGGGAGATTTCCCCCACACGGCTGGCCGGGGTGATGATGCGCGACGCATCCTCTGGGTTCTCCGAGAACTCCTTGACGTTGGCGATGACCTGGGTGATCGGGCGCACTACAAACCGGCGCATGGCGAAGAACACCATGGCCGCGGCGATCAGCGCGATCACAAGACTGAGCACAAGGATGTTTAACCCATAGGCGCGCATAGCCTCGGTGAGAGGCCCGCTGCGCAGTGTGATCTCCAGGAACCGCCCCATATCGGCAGGCGCGTAGGCCTGCACCCTGATAATCCGGTCCTCCGTTGCACCGATGCGCATCATCGCGTCCCGGATCAGGTGGAGAACCGGCGGGTCGCGCAGATCGAAGGTTGCCTCGACCGGACCCAGCGACGGGCTCGCAAGGATCATCTGGCGGATCCCGTCCTCGGTCAGCACGATGTTCAGAACCTCGGTCCTGTCGAGAAGCTCCCGCGCCATGCTCGCATTCATCAGACCGTCCGGTGCGGCCAGTACAGTCAGGGCTGCGATCTCCGCCCGATGCACGCGTTCCAGAAGGTACGCCTCGCGGAACCGCGCCACCGAGGGCACGAAGATGGCAATCTCCGTCACCATCACCACCACGAGGGTGACGATCAGGAGGCGACCGGAGAGGCTGCGCACAAGACCCATTCTTCAATCCGCTCAAATGCTTGGCAAGCGAAGCTAGCGTGTGTGTGCGAAAGTTTGAAATCAAATCTTCAAAGTGGACCCTGGGCAGGCGCCTCAACCGAGCTTAGCCAGCATCCTGACGATCCATTTGACCCGATCACTCTCGAACAGGCGTGGCGTATAGTAGGCACCCGCTGTGCGTTTCGAGATTTCGCCCAATGTCGGATAGGCGGCGACATGGCCTGCCATGTCGCCGACCTTCATGCCCTTCGAGATGGCGAGCGCCCAGGGCTGGATCAGATCACCCGCGTTCGTGCCGACAATGGAACAGCCGAGGATCTTGCCCTTCTTGCCGATCACCGCCTTCGCGAAGCCGTCCGTCTTGCGCTCGGCCCGCGCCCGGTCGTTCTCGGCGAATGCGAAACGCGCGGTCTCGATGACAGGGCCGTGCTGCTTGCGAGCCTCCGCCTCGGTCAGACCCACATGCGCGACCTCCGGGTCGATGTAGGTCACCCAGGGAATAATGTCCTCGCGGTTTTTGACCGGCAGGCGGAAGAGCGCATTTCGGATCACGAGACCCGCCTGATAACCCGCGACATGGGTGAACTGCAGCCCGCCCGCAACGTCGCCAATGGCATAGACCTTGGAGTTTGAGACAGATCGCAGGCCCTTGTCCACTTTGACGCCGCGCCGATCGTGCTTGATCCCGGCTGTGTCGAGGTCCAGCCGATCCGTGTTCGGCATGCGCCCCGTCGCGACCAGCAGGTGGGTGCCTGTGATGGTTTCACCACCTTCCAGCGCCAGGCTGATCGCGCCCTCAGAGCCGGACACCTCCGTGACCTTGGTCTCCTCTCGTATGTCGATCCCCTCGGCGCGTAGCTTGTCCAAGGCCACCACGGCAATCTCAGGATCATCCTTGCCGAGCGCCTTGAACGCCTCCAGCACGGTGACCTCGGCGCCAAGGCGGCGATGCGACTGCGCCATCTCCAGACCAATGGGGCCCCCGCCTATGACCAGCAGATGAGCGGGCAGCGCGCGTTGGTCCCAGAGCGTCTCGTTCGTCAGGTAGGGCACGCCATCCAGCCCCGGGACCGGCGGCACAAAGGGCGATGATCCCGTGGAGATTACGAAGCGGCGCGCCTTGATGCGGTGACCGCCCGCCTCGACCTCCGCCGGGCCGGTGAACTTGCCCCAGTCCTGGATCACGTGGACGCCAAGACCTTCGAACCGCTCGACCGAGTCGTGTGGCTCGATGCCCTTGATCACTTCGTGGACGTGGTCCATGGCCTTGGCATAGTCGACCTGCGGCTCGTTCGCGGCGACGCCAAATATGTCGGATGTCCGGTGCCCGTGAGCGGCCTTTGCCGCTGCGATCAGGGCCTTGGACGGCACGCAGCCATAGTTCAGGCAATCCCCGCCCATCTTGTGACCCTCGATCAGGACCACGCTGGCGCCCATCTGGATAGCGCCCGCCGCGACCGAGAGCCCGCCAGAGCCTGCGCCAATGATGCAGAGGTCTGGTGTCAGTGTCTCAGCCATCCTTGCGTGCCCGGATCACGCCGAGCTTCTTCAGGACCAACGGCAGTGAGGCGAGCAGGGCCAAGCCCAGCAACGGCCCCAGCACGTGCGGCTGGAAGATCACGCCAAGGTCAGGCGCCTCGCCACGGGCCAGCTGTTCGCCCAGCCCCGCACCGATAGAGATGTAGACCACCGTCCCAGGAATGATCCCGACAAAGGTCGTCCAGATATAGGTCCATGTCCGCACACCGAAGAACGCAGGCGCGAGGTTGGCCACAAAGAAGGGTACGGCGGGGACCAGCCGCATGATCAGCAGGTAGCTGATCTGGCCTTCGCGGAAGCCTTCCTCCATGCGGGACAGCCAACCACCCGCGCGGGCGCGCAGGGCTTCGCCGAGAGCCGTCTTGGCGGCGAGGAAGAT
>JBCDID010000353.1:0-3638 GCA_038749355.1 Pseudomonadota bacterium
AAGAAACTCCTCCGCATGTTCCGGCAGATAAGGATGAGGCGGCGCCGTCAACATGCGCACCACATTCCGGTCCTGCATGGCACGCGTCACCGCCTGCGCCCCACATGGATTTCGGAGACTTCCAGATGCGCCCGCTCCGACGGGAGGACGCGCAGGCGGTGACGCGTGCCATGCAGGACCGGAATGTGGTGCGCATGTTGACGGCGCCGCCTCATCCTTATCTGCCGGAACATGCGGAGGAGTTTCTTGCGCGTGCCAAGGACGCGCCCTTTGCGTGGGCGATCACGCTGGATGGTCTGCTGGGTGCCGTCGATATCGCGGATCACCTCGGCTACTGGCTGGCGCCGCCCGCCTGGGGGCAGGGGATTATGACCCGCGCCGCCCGCGCGGCAGTGGATCACTACTTCAGTACGACGCAGGCCGAGACGTTGGTTTCCGGTCATCTGTTCGACAATCCAGCCTCCGGTCGGGTATTGGCCAACTTGGGCTTTGAGGTCTCGGGTCAATCGCAGGTTCATGTGAAATCCCGGGGTGGTCTCGTCCAGCACGTGGACATGTCCTTGGCCCGCGCCGCGTGGGAGACGGGCGCGACGGCCCTTGACCACGGCGATCTCTGAGGCGAAGGACAGGCAATGAAGTTTCTGGATCTCACCAAGGTTTATGTGCGCTCCGGTGCGGGCGGCCCCGGTTGCATCAGCTTCCGGCGCGAGAAGTTCGTGGAATATGGCGGGCCGGATGGCGGCGATGGCGGGCGTGGCGGCGATGTTTGGGCCGAGGCGGTCGATGGTCTGAACACGCTCATCGACTTCCGGTATCAGCAGCATTTCAAGGCCAAGAACGGTGAGCACGGCATGGGCCGTCAGCGCACCGGCAAGAACGCCGATGATGTGGTGTTGAAGGTGCCCGTCGGGACAGAGGTGCTGGAGGAAGACCAGGAAACGCTGATTGCCGATCTCGACGAGCTTGGAGCGCGCGTGCGCCTGGCCAAGGGCGGCAATGGCGGCTTCGGCAATCTGCACTTCAAGACCGCGACCAATCAGGCGCCGCGTCATGCAAATCCGGGCCAGCCCGCGATTGAACGGACCGTTTGGCTACGGCTGAAGCTCATTGCCGATGCGGGGCTTGTCGGCCTGCCCAACGCGGGCAAGTCGACGTTTCTGGCCGCGACGTCGAACGCTCGTCCCAAGATTGCCGACTATCCCTTCACAACCCTGCATCCCAATCTCGGTGTCGTGGGCGTGGACGACGCCGAACTGGTGATCGCAGACATACCTGGGCTGATTGCAGGCGCGCACGAGGGGCAGGGGCTCGGCGACCGCTTTCTCGGTCATGTGGAACGCTGCGGTGCGTTGTTGCATCTGGTGGATGGGACCGCTGCGGATCCGGTCGCAGACTACAAGACCATTGTCGAGGAACTCGATGCCTATGGTGGCGGGCTGGTTGAAAAGACCCGCATCGTGGCGCTCAACAAGGCGGATGCACTGGGCGAGGGGGTCGCGGGTTTTGTTGATATGCTGCGGGCTGAGGGCGTGCCTGTCGATCACGTGATATCAGGGGCGACCGGCGAGGGCATCACCGAACTGCTGCGCGATGTGCGGACCCGCGTGGCCGAGGCGCGCGCCGAACCGGTAAGCATGGAGGACGCCACGTGGCGGCCCTGACCGAAATCCGCGATCTGACGCGAGACCGGCTGACCTCGGCCAGGCGGCTGGTCGTGAAGATCGGCTCGGCGCTGTTGGTCGATCCGGTTGCCGGGCTGAACGCAGGCTGGCTTGCAGGTCTTGCGGCTGATCTGGCCGATTGCCGTGCGCGCGGGCAGGGGGTGGTCGTCGTCTCGTCCGGAGCCATCGCCTTGGGTCGCCAGGTCTTGGGGCTGCCGTCGGGCGCGCTCTCGCTTGAGGATAGCCAGGCCGCCGCCGCCGTGGGCCAGACCCGGCTTGCGCGTGCATGGGAGGAGGCCTTGTCTCCGCACGGCATTACCACGGCGCAGATCCTGCTGACGCTGGAGGACACGCAGAAGCGGCGACGCTATTTGAATGGTCGTGCGACGCTGGACGCCCTCTTGAATTTCAACACGATCCCGGTGGTGAACGAGAACGACACTGTGGCGACCGATGAGATCCGCTATGGCGACAATGACCGTCTAGCCGCCCGGGTTGCGCTGATGGTGGATGCCGACGCGGCCGTCTTGTTGTCGGATGTGGACGGACTCTACACCGCGAACCCCCGGGCGGATGTCGCAGCCTCCCATGTGCCGGAAGTGCGACAGATCACGGCGGAGATCGAGGCCATGGCGGGCGGAACTGGTAACGACAGCGCAAAGGGCGGCATGCGAACCAAGGTGCTCGCGGCCAAGACTGCTACCCAGGGTGGATGCGCAATGGCAGTCACGCGCGGCGATGTCGCGCGTCCGCTTTCGGCGCTGTCTCATGGAGCGACAGCCACATGGTTCTTGCCTTCGACGCATCCGACCGCCGCCCGCAAACAGTGGATCGCGGGGATGAAACCCCTTGGGCAACTGGTGGTGGACGAAGGCGCCGCGGCGGCACTGCGCCGCGGCAAATCCCTGCTGCCCGCCGGTGTTCGAAAAGTCTCCGGTGAGTTTGACCGGGCTGATCCGGTGGCAATCATCGCCGAGGAAGGCACCGTGATCGGTTCCGCGTTGGCGGGATACAGCGCCGAGGATGCGCGCGCCATTGCCGGCCTGCGCTCCGACGCGATTGCGGGCACATTGGGCTATCCGGGGCGGGCCGCCATGGCCCATGCGGATGATATCGTGATCTGGGGGGAATGATGGACCAGCGTGTGAACGACATTGCCGAAGTGATGGCGGATATCGGGCGCCGGGCTCGGGCGGCAGCGGCGGAACTGGCCTACGCCTCGGCGGAGCGCAAGCACGCCGCACTGGTTGCCGCAGCCGATGCGATCATGGACCGGCGCGAGGACATCGCCAACGCGAACGCGCTGGACATGGACTTCGGGCGGGACAAGGGGCTGAGCTCCGCAATGCAGGATCGCCTGCTGCTCACAGAAGACCGGATACGTGGCATGCGCGACGGCCTTATGAGCGTGGCGGATCAGACGGACCCGGTGGGGGCAGCCATGTCGGAATGGGACATGGCCTCGGGCCTGAACATTCGTCGCGTGCGGACACCTCTGGGCGTCGTCGGCGTGATCTATGAAAGCCGCCCGAACGTCACGGCAGATGCCGGTGGCCTTTGCCTGAAGTCCGGGAACGCGGCGATCCTGCGTGGTGGATCGGAGAGCTTCCATTCATCGGGGGCGATCCTGGAATGCCTGGTCGAGGGTTTGCGCGCCGCGAACCTCCCAGAAGATGCCATTCAGCGGGTTCCGACCCGCGATCGGGTCGCCGTCGCCGAGATGCTGCGCATGGTCGAGCATATCGACGTGATTGTGCCTCGCGGTGGCAGGGGACTGGTCGGGTTGGTGCAAGCCGAGGCCCGCGTGCCGGTCTTCGCGCATCTCGAGGGCATCTGCCATATCTATGTCGATGCTTCCGCCGATGCTGAGAAAGCGCGGTCAGTGGTGCTGAATGCCAAGACGCGGCGAACGGGTATCTGCGGGGCGGCGGAATGTTTGCTGATCCATCAGGATGTTGCCGGCACACTGGGCGCGGC
>JBCDID010000354.1:0-3609 GCA_038749355.1 Pseudomonadota bacterium
CGGCCTATGTGGCGGACTTCATCGGAACTTCGAACTTCTGGGCGGCGGAGGCGGCAGAAGGGCGCGTCGCGCTGCCCGATGGCCAGTCCGTGGAGACGGCGCTGCAGGGCCCCGTCCAGGTGATGGCGCGGCCGCACAACCTGCGCCTCGGCCCGCCTGAGAACGGGTGCTGGACCGGACGGGTCAGCTTTCGGCGCAATGTCGGGCCGCTGATCGAGTACCATGTCGAGACGGCCGCGGGCGAGACGATCCGCGTGGCCGCCATGCGCCAGGACCGCGCGCGGCCCGTCAGTGACAGGGCCGAAGTCAGCATTGCAGTGATCGACCCCGCCGGCTGCGCGGTCTATCCGGGCTGATGGCGGACACGGCGCTCGCTCAACACGTCCCGGCAGCCGGATTGCGCGAGCGCCTGCTCGACGCGCTCCTTTCGGGGCGGGGCATCTGGTCGGCGGTTCCGGCGATCATCGTCCTGATGGGCGTCGCGGTGATCCCCTTCGTCATCTTGCTCTCGCTCGGGTTCTCGGATGTCGAGGTGTCCCGAGGCGACATCGTCAATCAGACCTTCACGCTGACCCACCTCACTAACGCGCTCAGCGATCCGCTCTACTGGATCACCTTCCAGCGCTCCCTCACCCTTGCCCTGACGACGACCGCGCTTTGCATCTTCTTCGGCTATCCGGTCGCCTATCTTTACCTGATCGGCGGCAAATGGACGAAACGGCTGATCCTGGTCCTGACCATCGCCCCCCTGCTGACCAGCGGGATCGTGCGCACCTACGCCTGGCTCGTGATCCTGGGCGGCCGCGGCGTGGTAAACCAGACGCTGCTCGGCCTCGGCGTGATCGACCAGCCACTTCGGATCATGAACACGCATTGGGCCGTTCTCATCGGCATGGTCCAGATCCATCTGCCGGTGATGATCCTGCCGCTGATCGCGGTGATCAGCCGCCATGACCGACAGATCCTCGAGGCCGCAGAGAACCTCGGCGCCTCACGGCTCGGCACGCTCCGGACCGTCATCCTGCCGCTCAGCGTGCCCGGCATCGGGACCGGCGCAGCCCTCGTCTTCACACTCAGCTACACGACCTTTGTGGTTCCGCAGCTCCTCGGTGGCGGCAACTATCTCAACGCGGCGACAATGATCTACGAGCAGGTGGTCTTCTCGCTCGAGTGGTCGAAGGGATCGGTCAGCTCGCTCCTTCTGATGATCAGCTGCCTGATCGTGCTTGTCGCCATCGCCCTGGTGACGAACCATTTCACTCGCTGGACGAAAGGACACGAGGGATGAGGTCGCTCGGCCGCACATCGCTCGCCGACAGGCTCGGGGTCGGCCTTATCGTCGCGATCGCAGTCTTCTCGCTGGTTCTGCTCGTCGCGCCCTCCATCATTGTAGTGATGATCTCTTTCGACACCCGCGCCTTCGTGAGCTTCCCGCCCGAGGGTTTCACGCTGAAATGGTATGGTGAGGTCTTCCAGCAGGAGAAGCTCGTCGAAGCGATGCTGAACAGCCTCCAGGTCGGCGTCACCGTTACGCTGCTTTGCATCCTTCTCGGCGTGCCGACGGCGCTCGCCTGTGTGAGGGGCCGGTTCCGGGGCAAGACGGCCCTCTCGGTCTTCGTTCTCGTGCCGCACATGGTGCCGGGGATCGTGCTCGGGGTGGCCGTCCTCTTTGCCGGCGCGCTTGTCGGCGTGTCGCCGTCGATCTGGCTTCAATCGATCTCGATCACCGTCTTCATCCTTGCGGTTATGGTGCGCACTGTCCAAAGCCGGTTGATGCGGCTCGACGCTGCGCTCGACGAGGCCGCCGCGAACCTCCGCGCGACGCCGTTCCAGAGCCTCAGAACGGTGACCTTCCCGCTCCTGTTGCCCGCGATCCTGGCCGGAGCGGTCTTCACCTTCGTCGAAGGCTTCGACAACCTTTCGGTCGCGATCTTCACCCACGGTTTCCGCGACAGGCCACTGCCGGTCGAACTTCTCTCGCTCGTCCAGTTCACTTCCTCGCCCCTCGTCGCCGCAGTGTCGGGGGTGCAGATCGTTCTCGCCATTGTCGCCCTGGCACTCGTCTCGATGTCGATCGGCCTCGACAACGTCAATGAGTGAGCGCGGGACGGACGGTGCCACATCCTCTCTGGCGAGGGGCCTCCGCCAATTCGGCACGTGGTCGCGTGATCGCAACGACCGGTTTCAAAGGCTGAGACCTTTTTCTTGCGCCCCGACCACCGCAAGGGGTCAGAGGTCGGGATCCCGAGACCGTATTGGCGGAATGTGGCGCGCGCTGATCATCCTGCGATCCGGCGCTGCCGCCCTGCATTTGAGAAGCGCACGCGCTGGCAGCGGTGGAGCTACGGTCCAACTGTCGGCCCGCCAACGGTCCCGTATGGCGACCTCTGCCGGACCTTGGACACCCCAGGCGACAGGAACGACGTCCACTCGTCGCTCTCACACAGCCCCGAGGCGGAGAAATGCTTCGTTGGGCTCAGGCCCCATAAGCGGTGGGCGCGCCCGGAATGAGATTTAAGTCCAACTCCGATCATTTGGGAAACATACTGCACACACCGCATCTGGCGTTTCGACCCACTTCCCCTCTTTGCCGAACTCCTCCGCGGTCCGAACTCCTCCCCTGTTGAGAGAACTCCCGCGTCGTCTTGGCGCTACCGACAGCCGTATACCGAGCACGGATTTCGGCCCGCTCGCCCGTTCCGAAGCCCCCAAGGCTCTCGGGCTAAACCGACCCCATCCGCGCGATCAGATCCGCCGGACCGGGCTCGGCATGCGCCCTCCGCGCTTCCCACGCGTGATGAGCCCAAGGATCCCGACGACCCGCCCGGCCGGACGGGTCCAACCCACACCGGCAATTGCACACGGCAGCCTAGGTATTCAGTCCCGGCATCTAGCGGATCGAGTCAACAATGGATCTGTGGGGCTCTGAAGTCCAGGTCTTGCAGATGTACTCGTATGGTGTGAGTCCGCTGAGTGTCTTGGGGCGGCGAGCGAAGTTGTACGCATCAAGAAAGTCAGCGAGGTGGCCGCGGAGCTGTTCGGGGCTGTCATAGTGGTATCGCTTGACGGTCGCTTCCTTGATCGTCCGGTTCATCCTCTCGACCTGGCCATTCGTCCATGGGTGATTGGGTTCGGTCAGCCCATGCTCGATCCTGTTCGCTTCGCAGATCATATCGAACCGCGTTGGGCGGGAGATGTTGGTGTTCCGGTTGCGGGGCTGCTCGGCGGAGTGGATACCGTTGTCGGTCAGTATCGTGTGGATGTGGTAGGGCACGGCATCTAGGAGAAATGCCAGGAACTCCCAGGCCATCTTCCTGTCCGCCTTCTCGACCAGCTGTGCCACGGCGAACTTGCTGGTTCGGTCAACGGCCACAAAGAGGTTCACCATGAAGCCGCCATCGGTCCGAGGCCCATGGCGGACGCTTACCCTCTGCGGTTCGAAGCTCGGCAACGTCGATATGGAAGACGCCGATCGCATACCGCTTGAACTGTTGCTTCTCGGGTTTGTCACCGCCCATGTCGGGCAAGCGCGATATGCCATGCCGCTGGAGGCAGCGCTGCAGAGAAGACCGCGTAAGGTGCGGGATTGTGGGCTGCAGCGCGTAGAGA
>JBCDID010000355.1:0-3607 GCA_038749355.1 Pseudomonadota bacterium
CACGGTTGCGATGGGCCTGCCACCCAAGCTCTTGCCCTGAGCGCGCGGGCGCGCTACGGCGCGGCGATGACGGATCTCTCGGATATCAAGGCGATTGCTCGGAAGGTTGCGTTCGCCAACCGCAAGGCAGCGCAGGTCGCAGCACCCGATGCGGGAGCAATGGTGCGCGATCACCTGCTCGCTTCGCGGTATCTGACCGGTGCACAGGTCGTGACCGCCTACCGGCCCATCAGAACCGAGATTAACCCCGACCCGCTGATGGAGGCGCTCCATGCCGCGGGGCACAGGTTGGCGGTTCCGGTAATTTTGGGGGAAGGCCAGCCGCTCGCCTTTCACGAATGGTGGCCGGGTATGTTGATGCAGTCCGGTCCCTTCGGAGCAGAAATTCCCGTGGATACGCCCGCGCTGACGCCGGATCTGATCCTTGCTCCATTGCTCGCATTCGACCGGCGCGGGTACCGTCTGGGCTATGGCGGTGGCTTCTATGACCGCACGCTCGAGGGCCTGCGCGCGCGTGGCCGGGTGACCGCGATGGGGCTCGCCTTTGCTGCACAGGAAGTGGAGGAGGTTCCTATCGAGCCTACCGATCAGCGCCTCGACGCCATCCTGACCGAGCGCGGCATCATCAAGACAGAGGTGGAGGCATGAAGCTCCTCTTCCTCGGCGATCTGGTCGGACGGGCAGGGCGTTCCGAGGTCATCGAGCGCTTGCCGGGATTGCGCGAACAACTGAGTCTGGATTTCGTTGTGGTGAACGCCGAGAACGCGGCATCCGGGTTCGGCCTTACCGCCAAGATCGCGGTGGACCTGTTCGATGCGGGCGTTGACGTCATCACGCTCGGCGATCATGCCTTCGATCAGAAGGAGATGCTCAAGTACATCGACGATGAACCACGCATCCTCCGCCCGCTGAACTTTGCCAAACAAGCGCCGGGTCGTGGATCCGGACTTTTCCAAGCAACGCGGGGGCGCAAGGTTTTTGTCGCGGTGGCGCTGGGCCGTGTGTTCATGTCGCGCCAATATGACGATCCGTTCTCAGCGCTGGACGCGGCGCTGAAGAAGGCGCCTTTGGGGGCAACTGCCTCCGCGTCGATCGTGGAAATCCACGCCGAAGCGACATCCGAGAAGATGGGCATCGGGCATTGGTGCGACGGCCGAGCGAGCCTGGTGGTTGGAACGCACACTCACGTGCCCACGGCAGATACGATGATCATGGGCAAAGGTACGGCCTATCAGTCGGATGCGGGCATGTGCGGGGACTACGACTCGGTCATCGGCATGTCCAAGACCGAGCCGCTGAAACGCTTCGTAACCGGTATGGGATCAGCGCGGTTTGAACCTGCGCAAGGGCCCGCCACCATTTGCGGTGTCGTGGTGGAGACGGACGACCGGACGGGGCTCGCCAAATCCGCAGCTCCTCTTCGGCTTGGCGGCAAGCTCGACGCTCCCTGACAAACACTGGGCATTGAACGTGCGCGCCCGGCGGTTTATTCAGACGGCAACATGTTTGAGGAGAGTAGACATGCGCCGCCTGCTGCCTTTGGTGATCCTTGCCCTCGCCGGTTGTGACCAGTTTCGCGAGGAGGTGTTTCCCAAGGAACGCCGAGTTTTTGAGGCGGATGGGAAGGCTTACGCGATTGCTACGACCTTCGATCCGCTGGAGTTTGCCTATTTCAGCCAGGTGAGCAATGCGGATGCGGCCGGGATACCTCTGACAGGTGATGACAAGCGGACGGTTGAAGCGCTGGTGCTGAACCAGCTTGGCCCGGAATACTGCGACGGACGCAAGATGGCGCTCACTGAGTTCAACAGCGAGAACCTCCCCGGTGGTGGCAATATGTTGCTGTTGAAAAGCCGTGGTACTTACCAGGTAGTGACGCGCTGCACTCTCGATACGCCGGACTTCTTCCCGGATCGCCCGGACTGGCCGACCCTGCCAAGAGAGTCGGATCTGCCGGCAATCGAGGACGTGTTGCCGTTCCTCTAACCTCGCGTGCCGCAAACGCGGCATCCGAATGTTGATACAAAAGCGAACGAGGTGAGCCATGGCAGGCCACTCCAAATGGGCCAACATCCAGCATCGTAAGGGTCGTCAGGATGCAGCCCGCTCGAAACTGTTCTCCAAGCTGGCCAAGGAGATCACCGTGGCCGCAAAGATGGGCGACCCGGACCCGGACAAGAACCCGAGGCTGCGTCTCGCCGTGAAGGAGGCGAAGTCGAACTCCGTGCCCAAGGATGTGATCCAGCGCGCCATCGACAAGTCCCAGGCCGCGGGTGGCGAGGATTACAAGGAGATCCGGTACGAGGGCTATGGTCCCGGCGGCGTCGCCGTGATCGTCGAGGCGATGACTGATAATTTGAACCGGACGGCTTCGACGGTGCGTTCGACCTTCGGCAAGAACGGCGGGAACCTGGGCGAGACCGGCTCCGTCAGCTTCATGTTCGACCGGAAGGGCCAGATCCTCTACTCGGTGGAGGCTGGCGATGAGGACAGCATCATGGAAGCGGCCATCGAGGCGGGTGCCGAAGATGTGGAGAGCTCCGAAGACGGGCATGTCATCTACACCGAGGCGACCGATCTGAACGATGTGTCCAACGCCCTGGAAGAGGCGCTGGGGGAGGCCGAGTCGACCAAGCTTATCTGGAAACCCCAGACTTTGACCGAGGTTGACGAGAGTTCCGGAGCCACCTTGATGAAACTCATCTCGGCGCTCGAGGATGACGACGACATCCAGAACGTCACCGCCAATTTCGAGATGTCGGACGAGGTGATGGAGAAGCTTGCCTCCTGATGTCCGGGGACCAGATTGCGCGGATTGCTGAGGGGCTCGCCGCCGATTGGTGGGATCGGGCGCCGTATCGCGCAGTCGAGTTTGGGGATATGGAAGAGGCGTACGCGGTGCAGCGCGCGCTGCATCCCTTGCTGGCCGAGCGGCGTGGACCCATCGCAGGCCGCAAGATCGCGCTTTCCTCGAAGGCCATGCAGGAGATGGTCAACATTAGCCAGCCCGTCGCGGGGGCGTTCTTCGCGAATGACCTGTTGAACAGCCCTGCGGACGTCGAACTCGCGACCTTTCGGCATATGGGGGTGGAGGCGGAGCTTGCTTTCCGCCTGTCGCAGCATGTCACCGTATCGACTGAGCTTGAGGATCTCACCCCACTGATCAGCGAAGTTCGCCCTGCTTTCGAACTGGTCGAAGATAAGGATGTGGACTATGCGGCTATCGACGCCCTTACATTGGTGGCGGACAACGCCTGGTGCGGAGCGGTGGTTCTCGGTACGCCGATCAAGGATTGGCAGGCGCTGGATCTCGCGGACCTAGCGGGAACACTGAGCCAAACTGGCCAACCCGACGAGGCGACGAATACAGGTGCTGCCAATCCGGTCGGGTCGCTGCGTTGGCTGATCAACCATGTGTTGGTGCAGGGTCAGACGCTCGCCGCCGGCGAAGTGCTTATCACCGGATCAGCGGTGCGCACCCGGTTCCCAGCCAAGGGCGAAACCCTGATCTATGACATCACGGGGCACGCTTCTGTCTCGCTGACGCTCACATGAGCGCCCTGCCGCGGCTCGACAACAAGGCCGCACGACGGCTGTTCCTCCATCG
>JBCDID010000356.1:0-3587 GCA_038749355.1 Pseudomonadota bacterium
GGCCATCACATCCGCCATCCCGGGAAGCACCAGCCGGTCCAAACGTGCACCGCTGATGTCGCCATTCGGAGCTGCCTTCAGACTACCCTCGGCGAGAAGACCTGCTGCAGCCATACGGAAGGCCTCAATCGACAGAGTCTCACCAAGCGAACCTTTGGCCGTCAGACGGCCCTTTGTCCCCTTGCGCTTTCGCCAACCGACATCATCGATCGCCAGCGCCACAGGTTTCAGATCAACTGAAAGGTCGAACCGTGTGGGTCCTGATCCCGTCTGAGTGAGGTTGGCCGAGAACGGAGCCGCACCATCAATGGGGATGCCGTCGGCACCCAGCATTGCGAGCAGTTTCGGGCTCGTGCGGCCTTCGATCGTGACGTCGCGCCCTCCCTTGGAGCCGCCATAGCGTTCCTTCCAGGCGACGCGCGCCGGCACACCGTCCACACTCACCTGCCCCGCCAAAGACATGGCGGACGTATCGGCAGTCAGCCGCAGATCATCGCCGCGGATGCGTACAGAGCCCGCCGCGCCCAGTTCAGTACTGAGATCGAACCCTTTGAACCGGGCCTCAGCGGAGGCATCGACCTGCTCCAGCCGCAGATCTGCGATAAGCGGGAAGGTTACATCGGTGACGACTCGAGCAGTGCCAGCTGGTTTGCCGAGGTCGATCCCGAGCTTGCTGACAAGGCTTAGCGGTTTCTCATCGATCAGCGCGAGTACGGCACTCGTCGGCCCACGTGCGGCGATACGAATATCGGCCGGCGTCACTTCACCCCAGAAATGGCGTATTGCAACCGTTGAGCCGCCAAGCGCAATCGGCTCCGCGCCTTCGGGCGTCACCTGAGCCTCGGCAAAATCGAGATGTAGGTCGTGATAGCTCATGGAACCCCTGCCCGCCGCCCCGCGGATCGGGCTCATCCCATCGATGTAAGTCGAGTTCAGATCCCGGAAGGCAAAATCCAGCGCCAGATGAGGTTCGCCTGCGCCCAAACGGATCTGCGCCAAAAATTCAGGGATATCGGCCTGAGAGATGTTCTCAGCGACCCAGTCGCGTGCGCTCTGCGCGGTCGCCAGCGGCCAGTGCGCGAGCAGCCCGTCGATGGTCATGTTCTGCGCCTCGGCCCGCAGATCAGTGATCCAACCCGCTTCGGTCTCTGCGGCACGTCCGTCCAGCAGAAACACCAGATCGCCTGCCGCCAAGGAGCTGTCCGCGACCTCGATTACATTTTCGCCAAAGCGCCAGCGAAAGTTCACTTCTCCCCGGTCGAACGTGATGGGATCGCTGAATAGTTCCGGAAGCGTCGCGTAGACCCGATCGATGTTCAGTTGCCCGGCAATCCCGGTCATGTTCCCGTGGACATCCCGGCGAATTCCAGCGGTGCCCCGGATGGCGGTATCAAGTGCGTTAGCCGACACGATCCCGCGTTTGAATCGGATGAGATCACGCTCAGGATCCATCTCGAAGTCGAGCTGCGCAACGTCGAACGTGCCCTCCTCGCTCCATCCGAGCAGTTGCCCGTTCTCCGCGATGATCGTGCCGCCCAACTGGGTGACGCGGCCTTCCGGGTCGACGACACCGAGAGCGCGTCCCTCCACCGTGCCTCGCAGCACACCAAGCCAGGCGAGCCCCGGCAATTGCGAGGCCAGCACATCGGTGTTGATCTGGCCGAAGGACGCGATGAGCCGCAGGTCCTTCTGCCCCTGAAAGCGTTCAGCCACGAGCCTGGCAGAGGCGCTTTGACCCGGCACATCGATCACGTCTGCGGAAACGACCGCTCGGGCACCGCCCGCAAAACGGGACAACTCCAGCCGTGCACTCCGACTTTGCCAGGATGCACCGAGCACCTGATCGTCATAGGTCAGCGTTACGTCTTCAATACGCGCTGATGTCAAGGCAGCCAGGGCTGGCGCGGGTGGAACATCACCGACAAGCTGCGCGAGAACGGCTTCGACAGGGTTGTCCGCCCCTTCCGCACCCGTGGTTGCCAGACCAAGGCCCATGCCTTCCCCAACTCGCAGATGCAGTTGTCCGTCAGGCTCCCGGGTGATCACAACATCCGGGGCGGCGACAGTAATCTCGGTGGGCGATATCTGTCCGTGCACGAGATCAGCGACTTCGAGTTTCGCGCCGACTTTGGGCAAGCTGAAGAGTGGCACTCCGACGGGATCGGAGACAGTCACATCGGTCAGTTGGATGGCCGACAAACCGCGACCTGCCTCGAGGTCTACGACTAGTCCGCCGATCTCAACTTTGTGAGACATGTCGCCGCGGTTCATCTGCTCGGTCACGATGTTGCCGAGCACCGGCATCTCCAGCGGACCTTGCAAAAGGCGGAGATAGAGAAGACTGCCTGCGAGGACAAAAAGCGCCATGACGGACAGCGTGAGCTTGACCCATAGCATGACGAACGCCCGGCAGGCCCGCCCGCAGTGCGCGGCAATGCCGAGGGGCGTGTGGTCTCGGGGTTCTCTCCTGAACGCCATGTGGCCTGTTGCCCTCATCTGCTCCGGGCGCGCGCCCTTGCCCGGGCGCAGTGTCCTCCTATTTTGGCGATCAGACGGGGGCGCGCAACCCCCGCGCGATCCTTAACCTGCTGACGGGGCTTCATTCATGTCCGATCTGGAAATTGGCGCGGACGCGCCGGGGTTCACTCTTCCTGCCAATGGCGGCGGCGAAGTCACGCTTTCGGAGTTGAAAGGCAAGAAAGTGGTGCTCTTTCTCTACCCGCGGGCAGACACGCCGGGCTGCACGAAAGAAGCCGTAGGCTTTACCGAGGCCAAGGCGGAGTTTGAGGCGGCAGGAGCTACGGTGCTGGGCCTCTCGAACGACAAGGTCGCCAAGCTCGACAAGTTTACGGACAAGCATTCGCTGGGCGTGCCGCTTCTGTCTGACGAGGACTCAAAGGTGATCGATGCCTACGGGTCGTGGGTCGAGAAGAACATGTACGGCAAGAAGAGCATGGGCGTTGAGCGTTCGACCTTCCTGATCGACGAGGCCGGCAAGATCGCGCAGATCTGGCGGAAGGTGAAGGTGCCTGGCCATGTGGACGCGGTACTAGAGGCAGTGAAGGGCGCGTGACCGCAGATCCGCTGGCCGGCGGACTGGCTGAGGCCGCCAACCGTGTGTTGCGCACGGCCGACGCGAAGGCAAAGACTGCGCTGAGCCGCCGGGTGGCGGCCGCGTGGCGCGAAGGCCGAAAACATGGCACGCCTAGCGTTGGTCGCGCCGATCCCCCGGACTTCCCCGCGCGACCAGATACGCCCGTGCTGAAGGACCCGCGCGAGATGCCGCGCCGTCGACCCGGAAGTCTCTCAGGGCGTGTCGCGCTGCTACACGCTATCGCGCATATCGAGTTGAACGCGGTCGACTTGCATTGGGACGTGGTCGCGCGATTTGCCGATCGGGACATGCCGATCGGTTTCTTTGATGACTGGGCGCAGGCGGCGGACGACGAATCGAAGCATTTTGGGCTCCTTTCGGACCGGCTGGAGGCGCTGGGCTCGCATTACGGAGCGTTGGACGCGCATGCGGGCATGTGGCGCGCCGCAGAGATGACAACGGAGGACCTGCCCGCGCGCCTGGCTGTTGTCCC
>JBCDID010000357.1:0-3587 GCA_038749355.1 Pseudomonadota bacterium
GGGGGGGGGGGGGGGGGGGGGGGGGGCCGCGCCGCGCGCCCCGCCCCTCGGATCAGTTGCCCTTGAAGGTGTTGATGATGGCAGCGCCCTCATCGCCGGCAGCGGCTTCCCATTCGGAGGCCATGGTCTTGCCGACCTCGTTCAGCTCACCGACCAGCTTGTCGCCCGCAGGCTGCACCGTCATGCCACCAGCGCGCAGGCCGTTCAGCGTGAAGTCGGTGTACTGCACAGCACGCCAGCGACCGGCATACTCGGCCAGCTCGGCACATGCGCGGATGGCGTTCTGGTTGGCCTCGGACACACCGCCCCACGTATCCTTGTTCACGAAGACATGGTTGCGCGGCATCCAAGCGTCGACTTCGTAGAAGTGGGTCAGGTGCTCCCAAACCTTCCGGTCATAGCCGGTGGCGCCTGAGGAGATCATCGACTCGGCCACGCCCGTGGCGAAGGCCTGGCTGATCTCGGCAGCCTCGATCTGCACCGGCAGCATACCAGTCAGCTCCGCCAACCGCGCCGTCGCGGAGTTGTAGGAGCGGAACTTGACGCCAGCCATATCGGAGGTCGAGTTCACTTCTTTCTTGAAGTAGAGACCTTGCGGCGGCCACGGCGTCGCGTAGAGCAGCACGAGGTTCTGCTCGTCCAACAGCTTCTCGTAGGTCGGCTTGGCCGCATCCCAAAGCGCTGCGGACTGATCGAACGTGGTCGCCAGGAACGGGATCGAGTCCACGCCAAACACCGCGTTCTCGTTCTGGTGCGCACTCAGCAGCCGCTCGCCGATGGGCGCCTGTCCGGTCTGCACCGCACGCTTGATCTCGTTGCCCTTGAAGAGCGATCCGCCCGCATGCACCGTGATCTCGATATCGCCACCCGTCGCAGTGGTCACGCACTTGGCGAACTCCTTGCCGGTCTGGCTGTGATAGTTCGAGTCCGCATAGGCCATGGGCATGTCCCATTTATCGGCCATGGCCGCACCGGCGCTCAGCGCGATGACGGCCGTCATTCCCAACAGCTTTTTCATTGATAGTCTCCCTGTTTGGTTTTCTGGCAGCGACGTTTGACTCCCCTCGCGGTTCTGTCAATGCGGGAGTTGTCGATCTGATGTTCAGCCTGAGGCGGTCACACGGGCCCCGTGGCGGAT
The DNA here is from genome assembly GCA_038749355.1 of Pseudomonadota bacterium. Classification (GTDB taxonomy): domain Bacteria; phylum Pseudomonadota; class Alphaproteobacteria; order Rhodobacterales; family Rhodobacteraceae; genus Thermohalobaculum. Next base: position 1,139 of record JBCDID010000357.1, read on the forward strand.
GAATTCCTCATCCACCTCCATGCCGAGCCCGGGGCCATCCGGCACATGGACGATGCCATCGTGGTCAGGGAACGACTCGGCCAGCGTGTCGCGCTCAAGGTGGTGGCGCGCGTGGTAGAACTCGCAACCCAAACCTATCCCGGGGGCGGCGGCGATCATGTGGGTGCCCGCAAGATGTGCGATCCCGGTCTCAAACATATCCCCACCATAGCCGTGCCAACCGGCGGCCTCGGCCATACGGGCAATCGTGATCCCGGTCCGGGGCCCGCCGCATTTCATGATCTTGACGGACACTGAGCGCGCGATCCCGGTAGGGACTGCGCGGATCATGTCTTCGGGTGTGAACACGGACTCGTCGGCCAGGATCGGTGTGTCCAGCGCCGCCGTCAGGGCCGCCATGCACTCCCATTGCCGCGCGGGCACAGGCTGTTCGATGAAACCGAGCCCCATCCCGTCAAAATCCCGCAACCGCCTGAGCGCGTCGCCCGGGTGCATCCCCTGATTATAGTCGATGCGCAGGTCGAGATCGGGCCAGCGGGTGCGAACCTCCTCGACCCGCATCAGGGCAAATGCATGATCGGCTAACCCAGTCTTGAACTTGAGGATGCGGATTCCCTCTTCCTCCACCATCCGCTCGACAAACGCACCGTCGCGGTCCCAGTCGGGGTCAGCCACACTGACGGACAGCGGGATCTCGGTACGGCACCGACCCCCTAGCAACTGCCAGACAGGCACGCCCGACTGACGACCGACCAGGTCCAGCAAGGCCGTCTCCAATGCTGCCTTCGCCTCGGGGTGCCCGGTCAAGACGCGGTCCGCAGTCGCCATGATCCCCGCAATGTCGCGAGGGTCAACACCCAGCACATGAGGCCTAAGGTACCGATCAAGGGCTGCAAAGGCGGCCTCCGCGGTGCCCGTAAACACGGCCCAAGGTGCTGCCTCACCCCAACCGACAAGCCCGCCTTCGTCCTCCAGCCGCAGCAGAACGGTATCGACCGCGCCCGAAACCTCGCCGATCCCGTGCGCCCGCACCGCGCGCACCGCGAGTGGCAGGATGAACACCTCCAGCTTTGTGATCTTGCTCATCTCCGGCTTGCCCTCCATTGTCGCGCCCGGCGAGGTTCGTCCGCGGAATACGACAGAGTCAACGGAGCACGCATGATCGCGACAGGGGGAAAGCAGGTCTACGGTGCGCCGATCGGCATCCTGATGCTGGAGGCGCAGTTCCCGCGCATTCCCGGCGACATGGGAAATGCCGTGACATGGCCCTTCCCGGTGCTGTATCGGGTCGTAGCGGATGCCTCGCCCGATCTGGTTGTCCGCCGCGGGGCGGATGGCATGCTGGAGCCCTTCATCGCGGCGGGGCGAGATCTCATCCGGCAAGGCGCCGAGCTGATCACCACGAATTGCGGGTTCCTGGCGCTGTTCCAGCAGGAGCTTTCCGCTGCATTGGAGGTCCCCGTCGCCACTTCGGCCTTGATGCAGGTGCCAGCGGTTCAAGCCATCCTGCCTCCGGGGCAGCGCGTCGGCATCATCACGATCTCAGCCGAGACGCTGACAGAGGCGCACCTGACGGGTGCGGGTTGTCCCCTGGGCACGCCGGTGGTGGGCACGGACCCGAAGGGGGCTTTTGCCACGTCGATCCTCGGCAACCGCATGGAGCTGGATGTCGACGCCTCGCGCGCGGAGCTTGTGGAGGCGGCAGGACGGCTGACGGACCAGCACCCGGATGTGGGCGCCATCGTGCTGGAATGTACGAATATGCCGACCTATCAGGCAGAAATAGCCCGCGCGACGGGCCTGCCGGTGTTCTCGATTGTCGAATATGTGAGCTGGCTGCATTCGGCCCTGAGACCACGCAGCTATCCCGATCCGTGAATGGTGCACCTAAAGGGAGAAACCTCGAACCAACTTGTCCGTGCTCTACGCAGTTGGGAGCGAGTCTTGCAGCGTGGTGAGCCTCCAGCGAAATAGCATCTCACTGGCACCCAGCAATCTTGCTCTAACGTTTTTCCTCCCCGGACCCGCTGACTGAACCCCAGAGGGCCGGGGAGTGGAGGGACAATCTGACCAAACGTAGCGCGTATTCTACTCGGCTTCGCATGTCTGCGCTGCAGCCGAAGGCAGCAGTTCATGGCCCAAAAGCCAAGCGCACGATTGCACGGCATTTGTCTCTCGACGTGAACTCGGCATCCGGTACGGTTTGCGGAAGGCGGAAGTTTGCTGCGCTCTGCACGAATGACGGCGGTGCGCAGAGAGTGGACGTGATCAAAATGCAAGAACGCCGCGCCCAGAACTTAGTGTCAACCACATCTATGGGCGGCTCCCTACCTCAAACAAGTCATTCGTCGACGATGCTCCAAATGGGTCATGAAGGTATGATCGGTCGGAGATCCTGGAGCAATTTAGAACTCCAACCTTGAGATCGGTCTAAATCGGATAGGAAAAA
>JBCDID010000358.1:0-3570 GCA_038749355.1 Pseudomonadota bacterium
ATGACCTTGAAGTGAACCCGCTGAAGGGCAAGCAGCTGACGAACATCCGGGCCGCAGGCAAGGATGATGCGGTGAAGCTGACGCCGCCGGTCCGGTTCGGGCTGGAACAGGCGATTGCATACATTGATGATGATGAGCTGGTAGAGGTGACGCCCGCGTCAATCCGCCTGCGGAAACGGTTCCTGGACCCCCATGAACGTAAACGTCAAGCGCGGGCTCAGGCGGCCAGTTAGCACTCGCAACAGGGTTGTGCTTGACGCGGGGTGGGGCGGCTGCAACCGCTCCCAGAGTCTACATTTACTGGAGGCCACAACTTTCGCGCGTCCGAACGCAATTTGCAATTGCAATTCGCAAAATGCAATTATCGCCTGTGAGTTGCAATTTGCAAAATGCAATAAACCATTTGGGTTGTCCCGGTCTGGCGCATGGCCAAAATGAGGGGCAAAAATTTTAATTCGGCCTAATCTCATGGAATCCCAAAGAAATTAGCCATCCCGATAAAATTCTCTAAAATTTTTTCAGTATTTTCTTCGTTCTGGCCCGGTCTTTGCCACTCCAGCGATATCCGTACTACGGCAACGCAACTGGAGAGCAGAGTTTATGAAACACCCGGTAGATGTACATGTAGGCCAGCGCGTCCGCCAACGTCGCTGGATGGTCGGCATGACCCAGCAGCAGCTAGGAAACAAAGTTGGTATCAAGTTCCAACAGATCCAGAAGTATGAAACGGGCACGAACCGTATCTCCGCGTCGCGGCTCTGGGACATTGCAGCCGCGCTTGATGTGCCGGTCGCATTCTTCTTCGAGGGCCTGACCGGTGAGCATACCGGTGTCGATACGCCGAACGGCGATATCCTGACCGACAAAGAGGCGCTCGATCTCGTGCGCGCCTACTACTCAATTCCGGAGACGCAGCGCCGCCGCCTCTTCGACCTGGCCCGTGTTCTCAGCGACGCAGCCTAACGAGACGCTTGCTCCGCAGCGAACCGGCGAGGGTGGCGCTGCGGATTGACGGGGGGGAGATCCGGGGCCAAAAGGCAGACGAGCGCCTTTGTCCCGGATCTCTGCCTTGTTTAACCTCACCTCACACGACCTCACGGATCTTGTCGCCCTGGCCAATCGCCTGGCGGATGCCGCCGCCAAGGCGTCATTGCCGCATTTCCGTGCGCGGTCTCTCGACACCGAGAACAAGGAAGTGGACGGTTTCGATCCGGTGACGATCGCTGATCGCGCGGCTGAACAGGCCATGCGGGATGTTCTGGCCGTCGAACGTCCGAATGACGGTGTCTTTGGTGAGGAACAAGAGCGTACCCACGGCACCTCTGGCCTGACCTGGGTGCTGGACCCGATTGACGGCACACGGGCCTTTATCTCGGGCCTACCGGTCTGGGGAACGTTGATCGCACTGGATGACGGCGCGGAGGGGCGGATCGGGGTGATCGACCAGCCCTTCACAGGTGAGCGCTACATCGGCGTGGTAGACGGCGCGCAAAGCCGCGCGTTGCTCGCACGCGACGGCCAGCAGACACCGATTACCACGCGCAAGGACGTTCCCTTGGCCGAGGCCACCGTGTTCACCACCGATCCCTACATCTTCGAAGACGCGGCTGAGATGGCCTGCTTCGAAGCCGTCCGCGACCGGGCGCGCCTCACGCGGTACGGCACCGACTGCTATGCTTATGCGCTGGTGGCGCTCGGTACCGTCGATCTGGTCATCGAGTCGGGGTTGGCGGCTTACGACGTCGCCTCGCATGTGCCGCTTATCCGGGCTGCGGGTGGCGTCGTGACAGACTGGGAAGGCAACGATTGTCGTTGGGGCGGTACTGCGCTGGCGGCTGGTTCGCCGGAGCTCCATGAGGAAGCGTTAGAATTGCTGCGGTCGGCAAGCTAACGCCTGTTCAGCCCGCGCCCTCGCTGTGCGGCAGTCCGTGCTGCGACAGAAAGCGGTCGACCCCGGCCCAGGCCTGCGCACGCATAGGCTCAGCCTCGATCAGCAGTTCATGCCTTGCGCCCGGGATGTCGACCAACTCGGCGCCTGTGCGCGCGCACCACTCCCGAATGGCGTCCTGCGAGACAACACTCTCGTCGCCGCCCAACAGGCACATTGCGGGGACTGGCGGTGCGGGCAGGGACCTGAGCCGCTGCACCTCGGCATTCGATGCGGCGAACCATCCGAGGCTCGGCATCGCCAGCGTGACATGCGGGTGCGCCTTCGCGGTCTCGACCATCCAGTCCCACATTGCCCGGTCACTGGTCAGGACGTTCTCCTCGGGATCGCTCAACACATAGGTGGTGCTGGAGTCTCCGAAGGGCGGCCAGCGGTCGAGCCGCCCGAGCAGCCGTGCAATTACCACGGTCACCCGACCAGCCACGCGCATCGGCGTGCTCAAGGCGATTTCCAGCATCGGTGCGCTGAGGATCGCGGCGGTCAGCTTGTCAGTGATCTCAGGACGTGCGAGCGCGGCCGTGGCGATGTTGCCGCCCATGGAATGCGCCACGAGCAATCGCGGGCCGGGCAAGTCCGTGGTGGTCGGATCGGCGATCAGGGCGTCGAGGTCCCGCTGATAGTCAGCGAATTCGTTCACATGGCCCTTTACCGCCGGATCGGTCAGCCGGTCCGAGAGCCCCTGGCCCCGCCAGTCAAGCGAGACCACCGAGTAGCCACGCGCCTGCAACTCGGCGGCGGGCACGGCGGCCTTTTCGACGAACTCCGTTCGGCCTGTAAGATAGATGGCGTGGGCGACGGCACCCGGCGTTTCCCACAAAGCTGCCCGCAACCGCACACCATCTGCGGCCCGGATCCACCAGCACCGTGTCGGCGCTGCGGCTCCGGGAGCAAGGCTGAGGAACGGTGCAGCTTCCATGGGTCAGCCGAGCAGTTGCCCGAGCTTCATGGCGACGCTCATATCGCCGTCGATCTTGATCTTGCCGGTCATGAAGGCGGCTGTCGGATCAAGCTCGCCCTCGAACATTTCCTGAAAGGTCTCCATGCTGGCGGAGATCGTGCAATCCGCGTCCCCGTCCTCGGTGGTCACCGTACCGTCGGCCACGCGGATGGCGCCTGCATCCTCGATGTCGAACTTTACCGAGCCGTCGAACCCTGCCCCGCCCAGCTTCTCCTGAAGGGCTGCGGCCGCTGTTTCCAGTGCACTCATGTCTCACTCCTGTGTCATGGGCTCTCTGCCCCTTTGAATGGGCTACCTTGCGTCTTATGTTCGGGCAATGGGTGACCTTGCGCAAACCAAACGATTCGCCTTCGCGTTGTTTCTCTGCCTTTCCGTGCCCGCGATGGCACAGGAGGCCGAGAAGCTGCCGCCGGTGGCGGAGGAACCTGCCGAGCTGACCGAAGACCAGGCGCGGATCCAACACCTCGATGCACTCTTCGATCGGTTGGCCATGAAGGATGCCAAGGATTGGGAGCGGACCCAGAACGAGATCAATACGATCTGGAACGAAAGCGGGTCGGATTCAATGAACCTTCTGGCGCGCCGGGCGGACAAGGCCATGGCGGCGGAGGATTTCGAGACCGCGCTTCTGCATCTCGACGATCTTGTGCGGTTGGCACCGGGC
>JBCDID010000359.1:0-3542 GCA_038749355.1 Pseudomonadota bacterium
GCAACCCATGCTCCAGCCGCGTGATCTTGTAGCCAGTCATCGTGTCGTCGGCCTGGCTCGCCAACTCCCGCAACAGCCGGTCCGCGGTGCCCTGACGATAGATCTCCTCGCGCGCTTCCAGCATTTCGTAATCCTCGCGCGTGCCATCCTTCATCTGCGTGAATTCAACCGTTTCAGCCATTGGCCCGTCCTTCGATCCCGTCATAGAGCGCGCGGCCATCCTCAAGCCCCTCGGAGAGATAAGCCGCCTGCAACGCCAGCCCCTCTTCATACAGCGCCAGCTTCTCGGCCGTAAAGCTCCCGGGCGGCGGGACCACGTTGATCCGGTTACCCACCCTGTCGGCGCCGCGCATCAGGACGGCAAAGTCCTTGCCCGCCGCAGGGGTATCCGGCCGGATGTAGCGCATGACCAACCCGATGCGCCGGTCATCTGATGTGTTGGGCCCGGATGCGTGGAAGAGCCGCCCATGGTGGAGCGACATCTGACCGGGTTGAAGCACGGCCGGAACCGCGTCCTCCTCGTCCACTTCGACGGCAATCTCCTGACCCCGCGACAGCAAGTTGTCCTCGGCGAAGGTGTCTTCATGGGGGACCAGCGATTCCTTGTGGGACCCGGGCACGAACTTCATGCAGCCCGAGGCCGCGGTCGCCGGGGACAGGGCCACCCACGCGGTAACCTCGTGATCCGAGCCGTCCATACCCCAATAGGTCAGGTCCTGATGCCAGCTCACGATCTGGGTCGAGTTCGCCTCCTTGATGAAGTATTCGCAGGACCACATCAGGATATCCGGGCCCAGGACGCTCTCGACCGCGTCGAGGATACGGGGATCCTTGGCGACCCGCAGCGGCACATCGGTGGCAAGGAAACTGGCAACGCGGAGGTATTCGCCAACGCGGCGCGGTAGTTCTTCGGGCGGGTTCTGCTCCAGGTCTTCGACGGCAAACCTGTGCGTCGCCGCCTCATCACTATCAAACACGTCGATGGGACAGAGATACCCGTCCCGGGCATAGGCTGCTTGCTGCATTTCGGTCAGGGACCCGGCCATGGCGCGCTCCTCTTTTGCCTGAGGCAAACGGTGCGCCCGAGCGCGAGGACAATCTCGCCAACAAACGGCAAACTCTGTCGCAGCAGGTGAGACAACAGCGAACAATCCACCGGAATGGAACGCCCCTGCGCCAAGCTGTGATTTCGCTCGAACCTTCACACATCCAATGGTGTGATCTGCGCACGGAGACGCGCTTGCATTTTTGTAATCTTATAACATATCAGACCGGAGCTAAGCCGTAGATGAGGGTTCGGCAGCCACTTCGTTATCCGGGACGGGAAGACCCGCTGGTGTCGCCCCGAGACGTCTCAGGAAGGCGAATGCGGCGCGCCGAAGGCACCCAGCCAAAGAGGTCAATATGATCCCGCAAGAAGCCCGCCTTCCCGTCACCGTATTGTCTGGTTTTCTAGGAGCCGGAAAGACCACGTTGCTAAACCGCGTTCTGAACAACCGCGAGGGACGCCGCGTCGCCGTGATCGTCAACGACATGTCCGAAGTGAACATCGACGCGGATCTCGTGCGCGCGGACACGGAACTCAGCCGCACTGACGAGACCCTCGTCGAGATGTCCAATGGCTGCATCTGCTGCACGTTGCGGGATGACCTGTTGGAGGAAGTGCGCCGCCTCGCCGGTGAGGGCCGCTTCGACTACCTGCTGATCGAATCGACCGGCATCTCCGAGCCGCTGCCCGTCGCCGCGACCTTCGAGTTTCGGGACGAATACGGCGAGAGCCTCGCCGATGTGGCCCGTCTCGACACGATGGTGACTGTGGTCGACGCGGTGAACCTGCTGAAGGACTTCGCGAGCCAGGATTTCCTCGCTGATCGCGGCGAGACCATGGGAGAGGAAGACGAGCGCTCGCTGGTCCACCTGCTGACGGACCAGATGGAGTTCGCCGACGTTGTGATTCTGAACAAGGTCGACGACGCCACGCCTGCGCAGGTCGACGCGGCCCGCAAGATCATCCGCAGTCTGAACGCGGATGCACAGATCATTGAGTCGAACTACTCGGACGTGGCGGCGGATCGCATCCTCGACACCGGGCTCTTCGACTTCGAGAAGGCGCACGAACACCCGATGTGGGCAAAGGAGCTCTACGGGTTCGGTGACCACGTGCCGGAGACCGAGGAATACGGAGTCAGCAGCTTCGTCTACCGGGCGCGCCAGCCCTTCATACCCGAGAAGATCATGGCGGTGCTGAATGACAAGATGCCGGGCGTGATCCGCGCAAAGGGGCACCTCTGGATCGCGACGCGGCCCGAGTGGGTGGCGGAGTTCTCGCTGGCGGGCTCGCTGTCCTCGGTCCAGCCTCTGGGCAACTGGTGGGCGACGGTGCCAAGGGACAAATGGCCCGACGATCCGCGCGCCCAGGAGTACATGATGGAACACTGGGTCGAGCCCTGGGGCGACCGCCGTCAGGAGATCGTGTTCATCGGCGCCGGAATCGATTGGCCGGCTCTGAAATCGAAACTGGATAGCGCCCTGTTGCCCGCCTTGGTCGCGGGCACAGTCGAAGACCTGCCGGATCTTCCCGACCCATTCCCGATCTGGCGCCGACCGGAGGAAGCAGCATGAACCTACTTCGTGAATTTGCGCAGGAGGCCGCCGTCGCCGTCACGGAGATGCCCGAAGCGCTGAACGGCATTCTGCGCCCGGAATGTGCAGCCATCGTTTGGGACCGCCAGCCGCTAGCGCGGTTCCAGGACTGGCTCGACGGGCTTGCGCCCGAGCAGTTGCCCAAAACGCGGACCATCTTACGTCCCGCGGACGTCCAGCGTGCTGTGACCCGGATCTGCGATCTGCATGAGACGCCCGATTGTGCGGAGCGGGAGATGTTGATCGGCGACATCGCCGCCATGGCGCACATCTTCGCTGAGGTGATGGAGACAGATTATCTGCGGATGCGCCTCGATGTGATCACCAACAACGCCTGTCGCAAGTTCCACATTGATGCTGTGACGGCGCGGCTGATCTGCACCTATCGCGGGACGGGCACGCAGTATGGCATCCCGACGGATGGCCCGGACCCGGAGCACATCTCCACCGTGCCGACCGGATCACCGATCCTGTTGCGGGGCACGCGCTGGCCGACACGCCCGGCCTCTGGTCTCTTGCATCGCTCTCCACCTATCGAAGGCACTGGAGAAACGCGGCTCATGCTGGTGCTTGACCCGGTCGAGGACCCCAATGATGATGCGGAGTTGCATCTGATTCATTGAGACCAAGAAAGAGACAGGGAGAAACCAAATGAAAACGCGCGCCGCTATTGCATGGGAGCCAAACCGGCCCCTGGAGATCGAAGAAATCGACCTCGAAGGCCCCAAGGAGGGCGAGGTCCTCGTCCGCATCGTGACCACCAGCCTCTGCCACACAGACGTCTTCACCCTGTCGGGCGAGGATCCGGAGGGGCTCTTCCCCTGCATCCTCGGCCATGAAGGCTGCGGTGTGGTCGAGGAGGTCGGCAAGGGCGTGACCTCCGTCGCCCCGGGGGACCA
>JBCDID010000360.1:0-3525 GCA_038749355.1 Pseudomonadota bacterium
GAGGAGCCTTCCATGGCCGAAGAGACCCAAGACGGCGCGAGCCCAGAAGCAGCAGGCGGCCAGGAGGCGGTCCAGCAGACCCCGCCGAACCTGAAGATCGTCGCACACTTCATCCGCGACCTGTCGTTCGAGAATGTGGCGGCCCAGGATGGCAGCGCGCTTGCGGGTAATCCGGAGATCAACGTGACCGTGAACCTCGATGCCGCGAAGGCGGGCGAGGACCGGTACTCGGTGGCCATGAAGATCAACGCCAAGGCGGCGATCGGGGAGGCCACGCGCTTTCTGGTCGAGCTCGACTATGTGGGAATTTTCGAGATTACCAACATTCCGCAGGAACATATCCACCCGTTCCTGTTCATTGAGTGCCCGCGCCAGATCCTGCCCTATGCCCGGCGGGTTGTGTCGGATGTGACCCGTGATGGCGGGTACCCGCCGCTAATGCTGGACAATGTGGACTTCGCCGCACTCTACCGCCAGAAGCTGGCCGAATTGCAGGCGCAGCAGGCCGCCCAGGGCGGCAAGACTGCCGATGCCTGATTTGCGCGTGCCGTGCCCCTGTGCATCTGCCCTCCGCTGACGCGGAGACCGGATGCACCCTACGCGGCGCAACAGGCGTGGCTGTGTGTAGGGTGCATCCATGATGCACTGTTGAGTCCCTAGAGGCCGGCCACAGCGGGACGTTCCGCCCAGACCGGCCTGCGCGTCGTCAGCAGGAACTCGGCCTGTTCCGAACGCCCCTGCTTCAGCAGGCAAGCCAGCAGGCCGAACTCAATCAGATCTCGCTGTGCCCGGCTGCCGCCAATGCGCGCGTGATCCGAGAGCGTCGACGCAAAGTGTCCAGTGGCCTCGGCCCAGGCCTCCCTTGCCACCGCGCCGAACGCCTCACCCAGCGTGGACACGAGGTCGCCCGCTGGTCCCTTGGCCTCCGCGATCACCTTGGACAGCGCCTCTGTATTGCCCGCCATGGCGTGCGCCAGCGCCGCGTGAACGTCGGCGAACGCGATCCCCGTATTGGGCATAGCCTTGGACGCATATGCGCTGACGGCCTGCCAACGCTCTTTCGGCACTTCCAGTCCGGCCAATTCCGCACGGTAGAGAATCGAGGCCGAGTCCGAGATCACGTTGATCGGCGGACCCCAGGCAGCCTCCGGCAGCACATCGGTATCCACGACCTCCCACATGCGGTCCACGTCGCCTTGCTCCAGCGCCCAGAGCGCCTCATGCCAGGAGACATGGCAATGCAACAGGCTCTCCTTCGCGTAGTCCCGTCGCCAGTCCGCCATGTAGGCCAGCCCCGCCATACTCTCCCCGGCTTCGTAGTGGATATGCGCCTTGTAGTGCGCCGAGTTTGCGTTGCGGGGGTGCTGCGCGAGCGAGCGTTCCACTGTTTCGGCGGCCTTGGCGACCTGACCGGCCTCGACCTGCGCGAAGGCATGGCCCCCAAGAAACCACCAATCGTCTCCGAAATGTGGCAGCAGGGTCGAGGTGAAGGCCAGCTGCTCGGCCTCCCGTCCCGGCTGGCCCGAGAAGCCTATTAGCCCGAACACCCCGATACAGGTCTGCACCACCATCACGTCTCGGGGGAAGGCCGCGCAGTGGGCGCGGATCAGGGGATAGGCCTCACCCCCCTTGCCTTCGATAAGCAGGCCGAGGACATGGATGTGCGCGGCTTCGCGCTCCGTGACACCTCCGGTCAAGGCACGGGCACGGCCCACGGCTTGCAGCGCTTCCGGCCCTCGCGCCAGCATCTGCAACTGCCGGGCCAGCGCGATGTGGGCCAACGCGAACCCTTCATCTGCGTCCAGTGCCTCGCGAAAAGCGGTCTCGCCGCCGGGCCCCGCCGCCAGGAACTCGTCGACCCCGCGAATGTAGGCCTCCTTCGCGGCCTCTGACGTGGTGGAGATCCGGTTGTCATAGCGATCGGTCAGCATGGTGCACTCCCTGTCTGATCGAACCCTGCCACAGGCGTGGGCCGGTGCCAAATCAGCATCGCGATAGCTGCCCCTTGCCGGTTCCCAAGCCGGCGCCATAGTGACAGGGTGTGCCGCGACGAGGGAGGAGCCAATGGCCGAACAAGGGCGTGCGACAGTACCGGAGCGGGTGGACGTGGTCGTTGTGGGGGCGGGGTTCGCGGGCATGTACCTGCTGAAGCTCTTGCGCGAGGCGGGGTTGACGGCGGTTTCGCTTGAGAAGGGCATGGGCGTCGGCGGAACCTGGTACTGGAACCGCTATCCCGGCGCGCGCTGCGACGTCGAGTCGGTGCAGTACTCGCACAAATACCTCCCCGATCTGGAGCGGGACTGGGACTGGTCCGAGCGCTACGCGCCGCAGCCCGAGATCCTCGCCTACGCCAACGAGATTGCCGACCGACTGGATGTCCGGCGGAACATCTGCTTCGGGCGGAAGGTCAACCGGGCCGTCTACGACGAGGCTGCATCCGAGTGGTCCGTGACCTGCGACACGGGCGAGACAGTCACAGCGCCCTTCTACATCATGGCCACCGGCTGCCTTTCGGTGCCGAACCGTGTGGATTTCGAGGGCAAAGACACGTTCCAGGGCCCAACCTACCAGACCGGCGAATGGCCGCATGAACCCGTGGACTTTACCGGCCAGCGAGTGGCCGTCATCGGCACTGGCTCGTCGGCCATCCAGTCCATCCCCCGGATCGCGAAACAGGCGGCCGAACTGACCATCTTCCAGCGCACGCCGAACTACGCGGTTCCGGCGGTGAATCACGACCTTGATGATGCGACGCGAGCGGAGGCGAAGGCGGATTACAAGGCACTGCGGGCAGCACAGGAACTGGCCTTCGCCAATATCGCGGGTGCGCCGCCGATCGGGTCGGCCGGGGACTTCACGCGCGACGAGCAATGGGCCGAGTACGAGCGCCGCTGGAACGCCGGGGGTCTGCTCTTCAACGGCGCGTTCACGGATGTGATGTTCGACCGCGAGGCCAATGCGCTCGCCGCCGAGTTTGTTCGTACCAAGATTCGTGAGGCGGTGAAGGATCCGGTGACGGCTGAACTCTTGTGTCCCCACAACACTCTGGGGGCGAAACGGCTTTGCGTCGATATCGGCTATTTCGAGACCTACAACCTGCCGCACGTCCATTTGGTGGACATCTCGAAAGCACCAGTCTCCATCGCGCCTGAAGGCGTCGTAACCGGGGGCAAGACCCATGCCGTCGATGCGATCGTGTACGCCACAGGTTTCGACGCCATGACCGGCGCGCTCTTGGCCGTGGATATCGAGGGGCGCGCCGGGCGCAAGCTGGCCGATCACTGGGCGGAGGGGCCGCGCACCTATCTCGGCCTCATGATGTCCGGCTTCCCGAACCTCTTCACGGTCACTGGACCGCAAAGCCCATCGGTCTTCACCAACATGATCCCCAGCATCGAGCAGCATTGCGAGTGGATCACGGCGTGCCTTGTTGCGATGCGCACCAAAGGCCAGCGCGTGATTGAGGCCGAGATTGCCGCCGAGGACAAATGGGTCGAGCACAACCGCGATGTCGGGGCGGCGCAC
>JBCDID010000361.1:0-3507 GCA_038749355.1 Pseudomonadota bacterium
AATCGAGATCGATATAACCAGCACCTGAAGCATGGGCGCTCTATAGCCGTGCCGCGCGCGGGCGTCCAGCGCTCTTGCCGCCGCAGGCCGGTTGTGTCTTAGCTTGGCACCAGGGAGGGCCAGCCATGAGCAAGACACCGCCGAAAACATACGCGCCGGGGGCCATGAGTTTCACCCCCAGGTTCGCCTATGGCGATCAGGCCCAAGTGGCCGTGGTTTGCGGGCCAGAGGACGGAACCCAGTTGGGTGCGGGCTATGTGCGCATGCAGAATGCCGAGATCCCCTGGACCATCAAATACGACGAGGTCGTGCTGGTGGTAGAAGGCTCCCTGACCATCAGGACCCCGGCGGGCGATCAGGCGGCGGGCGCGGGCGAGACAATCTGGCTGCCCAAGGGAACCGAGCTGACCTACATCTCCGAAAGCGCGCTGCTGTTCTACGCGATCCACCCGGCGAACTGGGCTCAGAGCGCGCAGGAGGCGGGCGCATGAAGATCGAGGTCAAACCGGACAACGACAACACCTGCGGCTGGTACAACGTGCTGCCACCGCGCACGCCCCATGCCGCGTTGGAAGAGGATATCAACGCCGACTGGCTGGTAATCGGCGGGGGGTATGCGGGTCTGGCCGCCGCGCGGCGTCTGGCCGAGAACTGCCCAGACGAGAAGATAGTGCTGGTCGATGCAGGGGTTTGCGGCGAGAACGCATCCGGGCGGAACTCGGGCTTTGCCATCGACACGCCGCATACCACCACGTCGGACGAGGGCGAGTTGCGCAAGGCTGCGGCCTATATGCGCCTGTCGCGTGCGGCCATCGCCTATCACAAGGAACAGATCGACGCGCATGGGATCGAGTGTGACTGGCATCAGGTCGGCAAGTACCAGACCACTGTCACCGACCGGGGCCGCGACGACATGCTGGTGCCGTTTGCGCAAGTCATGGACGAGCTGGGCGAGGAGTACCGTTGGTGTGACGCCGCAGAACTCGCCCGGGTTCTGGGGACCGCGCACTACAAACATGCGATCTACACGCCCGGCAATGTGCTGCTGAACCCGGCGGCGCTGACGCGGGGGCTGGCGGATACGCTGCCCGGCAATGTCACGGTGCACGAGAACACGCCCGTCGCAAGCATCGACTACCGCAACGGTGTGCAGATCACGACCTCGACAGGCGGCTCGGTGCGGGCACCCAGAATGATCCTGGCGGCCAACGGCTTCTCGGACCAGTTCGGCTTCATGCAGAATAAGTTCGTCCATTTCGAGACCCATGCGAGCCTGTCGCGCCCGCTGACCGACGAAGAGATGGAGATCTACGGCGTCACGGAACCCTGGGGCGTGACGCCCATCAATGCGGCTGGCGGGATCACGCAGAGGTTCACACCGGACAGACGCCTGCTGATCAGAAATCAGATGGCGATCAACTCACGCCGTTCAGTGGGCAAGGCTCGGCAGGACGAGGTCGCCCGCATCCACAAACAGAAATTCGACTGGTACTTCCCGAACCTGCCGGATGTGACCATGGAATATACTTGGGCCGGGTTCATTTGCCTTTCGCGCAACGGGGCGCCGGCATGGGGGCAGATCGCTTCGAACGTATGGCTGGCAGCCTGCCAGAATGCGGTCGGTGTGACCAAGGGCACGATCTCCGGGCTTCTGGCGGCGGATCTCGCCTGTGGTCGGGACAACGAGCTGATCCCGGATATGGAGAGCCTTGGCGCGCCGGTGGATCTGCCGCCCCGCTGGATGACGGAGATTGGTGCCCGGGTGCGCCTTGGCTGGGAAGTCTTCAAGAGCCGCCACGAAGCCTGATGGCCCTGCGGGCATCGGTGCATCATGGATGCACCCTACACGAAGATCACCGTCCAAAGGCCGTGTAGGGTGTCATCCTGGGGTGTTGTCGAACCAACAAACAAACCGCGTATCGAAATGTCCCGAGAGCGCGGAGCGCGGCAGGGCATTTCGACCCCATTTGGTTCGACACGCCAAAGTCGCGCTTGTCGCGACGTGATGCACCGGAGCTCGTAGGGCGGATTCTCAAGTCGACGGTGCTGTCATCTCGATCAAACGGGTCAGGATCGCCTTGGCGCGCGGGCTGTCCCACTCGGCTTCGCCGGTCAGGCGGGCAATCTCGCGGCCCTGGCGGTCGAGGATGATGGTGATCGGCAACCCAAGCGCCGCTGCGCGCCGCGCCACGGCGCCCGTGCGATCCTGCATCACCTCAAGATGTTCGACCACATAGCCATCGTGCAGCTTGCTGCCGTCTGAGAACACACTGGCCACCCGCTCGACATCGAACCGGTCGGTGGAGAGCGCGATCACCTCGAACTCATCGCCTTCCATCTCGCCCGCAAGCCGGTCAATGCTGGGCAATTCCTTCAGGCAGGGTGGACACCAGGTGGCCCAGAAGTTCAGGAACACGACCTTCCCGGCATAGTCGGCGACCTCGTAACCGTTCCCGTGCTGATCGCGCCATGTCTCCTCGATCCGCGGCCGCGCCTCGCGGTGCACGACCAGCTTGTTCATGTCGCCTTCGCGCAGATCCTTCAGCACCCGCTGGTCCTCGACCGACAGATCAGCCGCTGCCCCAGGGTTTACCCCAACGGCGATTGTGCCTATGAGCAGGCCAAGAAATGCCAATGTGCGCATCCGTGAGCTCTCCCGCAAATTCAACGGCGTCCATCCATGTCCCAAGATAACCACTCGTCCCCTGAAGAAAAGTTGCAGGCGAACACAATGTGGGGAGGGCGCTTCGCTGCGGGGCCGTCCGCCGTGATGGAGGCGATCAATGCGTCCATCGACTTCGACAAGCGCATGTGGGCCGAGGACATCGCCGGTTCACGCGCCCATGCCGCCATGCTGGCCCGTGCGGGCGTCATCAACCAGGAGGATCAGGCGGCGATCGATCGGGGCCTCGACCAGGTGGCCGAGGAGATCCAGGCGGGCACGTTCGAATACTCCGCAGCCCTCGAAGACATCCACATGAACATTGAGGCCCGTTTGCGGGCATTGGTGGGTGACGCGGGCGCACGTCTGCACACGGGCCGGTCACGCAACGACCAGGCCGCAGTGGACGTCCGCCTTTGGGTCCGGGCGCGCTGCGACGAGATCGACGCCGCTCTGACCAGGTTGATCGGCGCCTTTGTCGATCAGGCCGAAACGGGCGCCGACATGGTGATGCCCGGATTCACCCACCTCCAGACGGCGCAGCCAGTGACCTGGGGCCATCACATGCTCGCCTATGCCGAGATGTTCGACCGCGACCGGGGCCGGTTCCGCGACGCCCGGGGCCGCATGAACGAATCGCCCCTCGGGGCTGCCGCGCTGGCGGGGACCAGCTTCCCCATCGACCGGGACAACACCGCCAAGGCGCTCGGCTTTGACCGGCCCATGGCCAATTCCATCGACGCGGTGTCGGACAAGGATTTCGAGTTGGAATTCATGGCAGCGGCCTCGATCTGCGCCATGCACCTCTCACGCTTTGCCGAAGAACTGGTGGTCTGGTCCTCGGC
>JBCDID010000362.1:0-3502 GCA_038749355.1 Pseudomonadota bacterium
AGAGCTTCCTTTGATTTAGGCTTCTGATTCTCGTGTCCGAAACAGGATTAGGGCCGGGTTGAACCCGTTAGATGCCGAGAGATTGTCATCATGCGCGTTGCGCAGAGTAAGCGCATCCCCGTTCGCGATTGCGGCTATCTAGCTGGCGTCCAGCACACCCCGGCGCAACAGGTCCTCGGCCAGTCGGTTGGCTTCGGCCAATGGCGGATATTCCCAGGACCCCAGGGTACCTGTGAACCTTCGGCTCGCGCCATAGGCGGTCAGATCCTCGTGGAACTGAGCGATCTTGGGGGCCACCCCGGAGATAGGGAAGACGTGCACCGGCAGGCCGGTGGAGGCTGCCTCCGACGCCATGTTGACTGAGTCCTCCGTCACCAGAACCGCGTCCACATGGCCAAGCAGGCCGGGGTAGGGGTTAGGCCCATCATCGCTGGGTTCCCAGACGAAGGCCCGATCACCGAGAGCTGTCCGCAATGTCTCCGTGAGAGCCGGCGGGGTTCTTCGCGACGTCGTCACCAGAAGAGCGTGGTGATCGGCGAGGTTCTCCAGAGCGAGGCAAAGCCGGGATGCGTCCTGGTCCGTGAATTGTGCAGAGCCGCTTGGGCCGCCGATCAGCACGCCGAGCCGAGGAGATGGGAACGCTCCAAACGTTGATCCCCAGGCGTCGGATTCCGCGGCCAATCTGCCATGCTCGATCCGGTTCAGAGCCCCAAGACTCCGGTAGACGTTTCCGCCCTGCAAGGCGTCATGGGAGGGAACGATGACCGCGTCAAACGCGGCCGCTCCGATCTTGGGATCCAGGAGCTGCAGCGCCGTAATCCCATGCTTCTTGCGGAGTGCCGCTGCCACGGGTGCTGCTCGCCGTCCGGCGCTGATGACGGCATCGGGCCATGGCCAGCGGAGGGATGCACCGCCATCTTCCAGACCGGCAAACGGCCATCCAATGGGCAGCCCGCCCAGCCCATGCGAGACTACCGCGGGCAACTTCGCGGCCCAGGGCTTGAGTGCGACTGTCTTGGTCTCGATTTCCGCCGACCGGATGCGCCCCAGCGCTTCGGCCAGACCAAGCGCCTGGGCTTCATGGCCCGCGCGACCGTCCGACAAAACCCAAAGCTTCAGCCTCTCGGGCATCCGATCAGTTCCAAAAGTTGCGCAAGTCAGTAATAATCTTGCTTTTCCCACGGGCCAAAAGTACTGAATGCCAAAGATCGCTTGCGCGGCGGCGTCTGGCGCCGGCGGAAGTGTAAACAAACTGGCGAGGGGTGCAAAGGTATATGGCAGGGCTGAAGCTTGATCTGATCGACCGGAAGATCCTCGAGGAACTGCAGGGCGACGGCCGCATGACGAATGTCGAGCTGTCGCGGAGGGTCGGTATCTCGGCGCCTCCCTGTCTGCGTCGGGTGCGGACCCTTGAGGAGACCGGTTTGATCCAAGGCTATCATGCTCGCCTGGATGTGCTTGCACTCGGCTATGAGGTGACTGTCTTCGCGATGGTCAGCCTGAAGAGTCAGGCGGGGAGCGATCTGGAGGCCTTCGAGGAACTCTGTTCCGGATGGCCGCTGGTTCGGGAGTGCCACATGCTCTACGGCGAGATCGATTTTCTGCTGAAGTGCGTCGCGCCCAACCTGCTAACCTTCCAGAATTTCCTGACTGACGACCTTACGTCGACGGAGAACGTAGCGAATGTCCGGACCTCATTGCAGATCCGATCAGCCAAGAACGAGCCCAGCGTTCCGTTCGAGTACTCGGATCATTTAGCTGCCGAGAACGTCTGAAGGTCTTCCGAACCTGCTGGACTGCTGCCGGTTCAGGCCTTCCGCCGAACCCTTAGGACCACGTCAACGCGTTCGATCTCCGCGCCATCCGGTGGTTCCGGCAGCGCAGCGAACGCAACAGCCCCGGACGGGGCATCCGTCAGGCGCCCGTCGTCAGCCCAATAGAAGTGGGCGTGGTCATCTGTTCGCGTGTCGAAGTAGCTTCGTGAGGCGTCCACCGTGATCTCCATCAGGAGCCCGACCTCAGTAAACGAGCGCAAAGTATTGTAGACGGTGGCGAGCGACACCGACGCGCCAGCCTTGCCTGCGGCTTCGAACAGACTCTCAGCCGTCACGTGCCGGTTGTGTCCGTCGCCCACCAGAAGTTCCGCCAACGCCACGCGCTGGCGCGTCGGCCGTAAGCCACCCGTCGCCAGCCACGCCTTCGCGCGCTGCGTTGTTTTCGTGTCATCGATATTCGTGCTTGCTTCAGCCATGACCTCTTCGGCTCCGCTCGCCCATACATGTTCAACAGCATACATATCGCAATAATCCGCCAAAGACAAAGCCTTGTGCGACGATGTTGTCGGGCACATGCTTGTGCACCCCCAATCGCGATGCTAGGGGGACCTAAGGGAAACGCCAGCCGAAGAGGGGCCGCATGGGCGACAGGCAGAGTTCGTATGATCTGGAGGGGCTGCTAAAGTGCGCCCGCGGTGAGCTTTTTGGCCCCGGCAATGCGCAATTGCCCGAGCCGCCGATGCTGATGGTACACCGGATCACCTCAATCACCGCAGAGGGCGGCGAGCACGGCAAGGGGCAGGTTATCGCCGAGTTCGAGATCAAGCCGGATCTCTGGTTCTTCCAATGCCACTTCAAGGGTGACCCGGTGAGGCCGGGATGTCTTGGGCTGGACGGTCTGTGGCAGCTGACGGGCTTTTTCCTCGGCTGGCTTGGCATGCCGGGGCGCGGGCGCGCGTTGGGTGTCGGCGAAGTGAAGCTGTCGGGCATGGTCACTCCTGCCTCCAAACTTCTGCGCTACACCGTCAACCTAAAGCGGATCATCGACCGCAGGCTCAAGATGGGCATCGCCGACGGTACAGTCGAGCTGGACGGGCAAGTGATTTACGAGACCAAGGACATGCGTGTGGGTCTTTTCCAGGACGCCGTAAGCGCCTAAGTCCACCGAACACCAGAAGGGGAGCCGCACTATGCGCCGTGTCGTCGTCACCGGGATGGGCATTATCTCGTCCATTGGCAATTCCGCGCAGGAAGTCACAGCGTCCTTGCGCGAAAGCAAGTCCGGCATCGTCTTTGCCGAGGATTATGCTGAGCACGGTTTTCGCAGCCAGATCCACGGCGCGCCGCAGATCGACCTGACAGAGGCCATCGACAAGCGTCAACTGCGGTTCATGGGCGACGGTGCAGCCTACAACTTCATCGCCATGGAGCAGGCGATTTCCGACAGTGGTCTCGCCGAGAATGAAGTCTCCAACGACCGTACCGGGATCATCATGGGTTCCGGTGGGCCGTCCACCAAGAACCTCTTCCAGGCGCATAACATCACGGTCGAGAAAGGCTCGCCGAAGCGCATGGGCCCGTTCATGGTCACACGCGGCATGTCATCGACCAACTCAGCCTGCCTGGCGACACCGTTCAAGATCAAGGGCGTGAACTACTCGATCACGTCCGCCTGTTCGACGTCGGCCCATTGCATCGGCAACGGGGTCGAGCAAATCCAGTTTGGC
>JBCDID010000363.1:0-3486 GCA_038749355.1 Pseudomonadota bacterium
GATGCGGCGATCCTCCAGGGGTGTAAGCGCCGCGAGCGCGCGTCTCTGGCCTGAATCCCATGGAATTGCAAGGGAAAAGGTTCCGAGCGCGCTGCCCTGCCACGATAGGGCATCCGGACCCGCCAAACACTGCACTTTGCAGGATGCGCTTTTGCCTTAATTCCGGAGTCATTTGGTTGTAAAGATGACTTTTAGTGTGTTATCGTGTAACGAGTGAGGTGCAGGATGACGAAGCATATTCCGCTCAGACCAGATAACTCAGATACCTATCTCAGAGTAGTGGGGCTCCTGGGCCTCATCCGCGTTGCGCTTTTCGAAGGATTCGGCGACCGCAAGTACTGGGATGAGCGCTATGTGGATCTGTTCATGCCCATGCTCGCGAAGCAGTTGCAGGGGCGGGTGTCCACGTTGGAGGAACTGACGGCCTCCATGTCCAACATCTCGCATTCCACCAAGATCCGACTGATCGAGGAGGCGCGCAAAGACGGGTTGATCGAGGTGCTGAACCGCAGCCAGATCCCGCCTGAGACCGAGCTCGACACGCTTGGCGCGCGCAAGGTGTTCTTCCTGTCCGAGACCATGATGAAGAGTTGTCTCGAGAGCATCGACGCCATGATCGACGATATCGTGGACTTTGCTGCGTCCCAGAAAACCTGAGCGTCAGAGGCCCTGCATGATCAGGGCGACGCCCATGCCGGCCAGCATGATCAGCACGGCCATCCGGAACTGATCGGGGCTCAGCCTGTGCCGGATGCGCTCGCCCAGCCGTACACCTGTCGTCGCCCAGATGATCCCTATGGCTGACACCAGAACCGCACCTTCCGTCATCAGCCCCAGCTGCACCAGCCCCGCCGCCATGATGATGCTCGATAGCGTGAACGAGCAGTTGATTGCCTGAACGAACATGTTCCGGTCAAGGTCGAGGGCCATCAGAAAGGGCATGGACGGCATCACCTGGCTGCCCGTCAGCCCGTTCAACAGCCCCGTAAGAACTCCGCTGGCCGGCTGCAGTGGGCGTTCCCACCCATCGGGCAGGCGCACGTTCGGGTTCGCATAGGCGAATGCCACATAGGCAAGCAGGACGGCACCGAGGATCGCGCCGAGCGCCGCGCCATCCGCATCCCCCAGAATCCAGAGACCCAGGAGCAGACCGGGGATCGTAGCGAGGAACATGGGCCAGAACCGTGCCACGGTCTGCCGAAACCCCCCGGCCCCGTACATCACCTGCAGGTTGGACGCGACCGAGGGGATCAGCAAAAGCGGCAAAGCCTCCTTCAGTCCCACAGTCATCACCAGGAATGGTAGACACGTGGTCGAGAAGCCCAGCCCCGTCACTCCCTTCGCCGTGGCAGCTAACAGATAGACCGCAAACATGATGAGGATCTGTTGGGCTGTATAAGGATCCAGCAAACGCGAGACCTTTCACTATCGTAAGGTCCAGCCCTAAGGTCGGGGGCGCGACGCGGCAAGGGGGAAGCTTGCGCCCCGCCGTAGCAACTTGGACGACCCGTCACGTTCGGCGGATTTAGGGCAGACCTCGCGCCTTCGAGCACCTGATCTCGTGGCACTGCACCTCTACATTGCCGGCGAGTGAGCCTGTGGCCACCAAATTCCTCATTTGAGGAATTTGCAAATTCATCTTAGATGAATTTGGACGAACGTTGCCGTGGGCCTGAAGGGTAGTTACATGGAACTCAATGTCACATACGCGCGTCCCGAAGAGGACGACCCCAAGTCGGGGCCGGTCAAGGTTGGTTGGCTGCTTACCGAGCCCAAGGGCGGGATCGTGTTTGATCCGCCGGAACGGGTGCGCTCGACCGAGATGTCCAAGACGCACGCGAAGTCAGCCTCGCGTTGCCCAGCAGTCATCAACCTGGAAAGCCGTTACTTCGTGGTCAAATGCCCTTTCGACCTGCATATCGGACTGGTGCGCGACGACAAGGGCAAGCCTGCACTGAAGAACCTGGCAGGCGATACGTCGCCGGTGCGGGCCAAGAAGCTGGGGCAGCACCTGCACATGACCGCCGAGAAGGAATGGCGCTATCCCAACCGACCCACCATCCAGTTGTCCTTGCCATATCTCTTTATCGCCGATGAACCCGTCTACATGTCCCAAGTGCCAGCCTTCATGCACTACCGGGCCGAGCAGATGCCAGGGACCATGTTCGGCGGGCGGTTTCCCATCAACCTCTGGCCGCGCCCGCTCATGTGGGCGTTCGAGTGGCATGACGTCTCCAAGCCGCTGAAGGTCTCACGCGGGGAGCCGCTGTTTTACTGTCTCTTTGAAACAGAGCCGCAGGACCGGCCCGTGCAGGTGATCGAGGCCGAACGCACGCCGGAGCTGGACGAGTATCTGGAGCTGGTGTCGGGCGCCGTGAACTACGTCAATCAGACCTTCAGCCTGTTCAAACAGGCCGAAGAACGCCGCCCCTCGGTATTGCTGAAGGGCAAGCAGCGGAGCTGATTTCGCCTGGCGGCGACCCGGTGGTGCATCACGGCGGGTAAGCCCGCCTTTGGATGCACCCTACGCGGTTCTATCGCAGATCTGGTGGTGTGGCCTCATCAACCAGCGCGGCGATAGCATCAGCGACCGGCATCACCTTCTGACCCTTCTCGCCCAAGCGGCGCACCGAAACCGTACCCTGCTCGACCTCCTGCCGCCCGACCGCGAGGATCGCGGGCACGAGCGCATTGGAATGCTCCCGAACCTTGTAGTTGATCTTCTCGTTGCGTTTGTCGGCCTCGGCATGCAGACCCGCAGCCTTCAGCTGCTTCACCAGATCATCCGCGTAGTTGTCGGCATCCGAGACAATAGTCGTCACCACGATCTGGCGCGGCGCGAGCCAGAGCGGCAGGCGCCCGGCATAGTGCTCAATCAGGATCCCGGTGAAGCGTTCCAGCGATCCGAAGAGCGCGCGGTGCAGCATGACAGGGTGCACTTTCTCGCCCGCCTCGTTCACATAGGTCGTGCCGAAGCGTTCCGGCAGGTTGAAGTCCACCTGCAGGGTGCCGCACTGCCAGTCACGTCCGATGGCGTCACGGAGCACATATTCCAACTTCGGACCGTAGAACGCACCTTCGCCTTCGAAGATCGTGTAGTCGTGGCCCGCCGTATCGAGCGCCGTGCGCAGGGCCTCCTCCGACCGGTCCCAGCTTGCATCGTCGCCGATGCGGTTCTCGGGCCGGGTGGAGAGCTTGATCCGCACATCCTCGAACCCGAAGTCCTTGTAGATCGACAGCACCAGCGCGTTGACCTTCAGGCATTCCTCGGTCAGCTGCTCGGGCGTGCAGTAGATATGGGCATCGTCCTGCGTGAAGCTGCGCACGCGGAGAATGCCATGCAGCGCACCGGACGGCTCGTAGCGGTGGACCTTACCGAACTCGGCAATCTTCATGGGCAGATCACGGTAGCTCTTTACACCCTGGCCGTAGATCAGCATGTGACCGGGGCAGTTCATGGGCTTCAGCGCGTACTCGCGGTCGTCC
>JBCDID010000364.1:0-3475 GCA_038749355.1 Pseudomonadota bacterium
CCGGAGGACAAACGCGAGAAGCGCGGCGAACACGTGGCTTATCTCGCCCAGTCTGCTGCGGCGACCTTCAACCCTGCGCTCAAGATCAACGAGCAGGTGACCGAGAGCGCGGTGATCCACGGGCACATGACCCAGCAGGAAGCTGATAAGCGGGCGCGTGAGCTTTACCATGCGCTTGAGTTGCCGGATCCGGATCGCATCGGCGGGCGTTACCCGCACCAGGTCTCGGGCGGACAGTTGCAGCGTCTGATGGCTGCCATGGCGCTGGTCGAGAAGCCATCGCTTCTGGTGCTGGACGAGCCCACGACGGCGCTTGACGTCACCACGCAGATCGAGGTGCTCAAGGCCTTCAAGAAGGTGATCCACGAAGAGGGCTCGGCGGCGATCTACGTCACCCACGATCTCGCAGTCGTTGCCCAGATCGCCGACCATATCGTCGTGCTCTATTCCGGCGAGATCATGGAGCAGGGCCCGACGGAGCAGATCATCAACAACCCCCGCCACTCCTACACCCGGCGCCTGATGGCAGCGGTGCGTCCGCCCCCGGCGGCGGGCCAGGGCGAGGGCCACGAAGGCGAGCATCGTCGCGACGTGCCTGCCCTCGAAGTGAAGGACATCAATGCTGGCTACGGTCGCAATCCGGACGGCTCACCCGCCGTGCACATTCTCAAGGATGTGAACATGCGGGTTGAACGTGGACACGTGGTGGGCGTGATCGGCGAGTCCGGCTGTGGCAAGTCCACGCTGGCCCGCGTGATGGCAGGTATCCTGCCGACTGCCGGGGGCGAAGTGATGCTCGACGGCCAACAATTGCGGCCTGACCTTAGGCAACGCACCCGGGACGAGTTGCGCCGGGTCCAGTTCGTCTTCCAGATGGCGGACACGGCGCTGAACCCGCGGCAGACCATCGGCGAGATCATCGGACGCCCACTGACCTTCTATCATGGGCTCACGGGACGGAAACGCCGGGAGCGCGTGCTCGAGATCCTCCGGCTGGTGGAACTGCCCACCGAGTTCGAGGGCCGCGTGCCTGCCGAGCTTTCGGGCGGGCAGAAGCAGCGCGTTGGGCTTGCACGCGCGCTGGCGGCGGACCCCGAGGTGATCATCTGCGACGAGGTGACCTCGGCGCTCGACACCATCGTGGCGGCCAACATCATCAAGCTGCTGAGGCGTCTGCGCGACCAGTTGGGCGTGTCCTACGTGTTCATCAGCCACGACCTATCGACGGTCGCCAGCTTCGCCGACGAGATCGCAGTGCTTTACAATGGTCGCCTCGTCGACTTCGGTACGGTGGACGAGGTGCTGTCGCCTCCGTTCCACCAATACACCGAACTGCTGGTGAAATCGGTGCCGGAGATGCGCGTCGGATGGCTGGATGACACGGCCGAGGAACAGCAACGCCTTGCCGCCAACTTCAAGGCAGGCGAGTACGCCTGACAGAGCACGATCCGGGTGGGCGCGCCGCGTCCGCCCGATTAAGTTCGGTGTCCAGATTAGGAGGACGCCATGAACATCCCAGCCGGACAGGACCAGTTTCAGTATGATCTGATGGCGGCAGCGCTGCGCCATCTCGAGGAACATGCAGCGGATCAGCCGTCTTTGGATGACGTGGCTGACGCGATCGGGCTCTCCCCGGCCCACTTCCAGCGGGTCTTCAGCCAGTGGGTCGGCGTGAGCCCGAAGAAGTACCTGCAATACCTGACGCTGGACCATGCCAAGTCGCTGTTGAACGAGCGATTCACGGTGCTGGATGCGACCTTTGAATCCGGGCTGTCCTCGCCGGGTCGCCTGCATGACCTCTTCGTGCGGTGGGAAGCCATGACTCCGGGCGAGTACGCGCGCAAGGGGCGCGGACTGACCATCCGATACGGCTGGTTCCCCTCACCTTTTGGCGAGGTCCTGGCCATGGGCACCGATCGTGGCCTCTGCGGCTTGGCCTTCGCTGCCGAGTTCGGGCGTGACCACTCCTGGGCAGACATGAGCGGGCGTTGGCCCGAGGCCGAATTTGTTCAGGACGAATCCGGCCTGCGGCCCTGGGTCGAAGCGGCATTCCATGGGGGCGAGATCGCCCTGGCGCCCATCGGTGCACCCTTCCAGATCAAGGTCTGGGAGGCGCTGATGGCCATCCCGTCCGGACAGGTCACGACCTATTCCGAGATCGCCAAGGTCATCGGCAACCCCAAGGCGGTTCGCGCCGTCGGCTCGGCTGTCGGACGCAACCCGATCTCGTGGTTGATCCCGTGCCACCGCGCCATGCGCCGGGACGGAGGGCTGGGTGGCTACCATTGGGGCCTGCCGATCAAACGCGCCATGATGGCCTACGAGGCTGCACAACGCGACTCGGTGGCCTGAGGGCTTTGCATTTCGCGCAAGCGTGAAGCGCTGGATCAGGAGAATTACTGTTGGACGACGGGAGATGGCAGCTCCTCGTTGCGTGGCGCGGTATGCTCGATCAGTCTAGCGGCTGTACGACTGCTCACCGCCAGCAAGGGGCTCCATGGCAAGGATCGATCTCGATGCACCGGTCTATGCGCTGATTTGGCCGGTCATCCGGCTGAACTGGCCGCCTTTGCTCTCAACATCCATCCTCGTAACCGCAGCCGAGGTCGCTCCCGATCTGGTGGTCCTGCCAGAGGGCGTCAGCACACCGCAGGAGTTCGAGCTTGCCGTGATCGTGGTGGTCATGTTGGCATGGGTTCTGGCTGAAACGTCGATTGCGTTCGCTGTGTTCCCAACCCTGCTCACAGCGGGGCTGCTGCATGGCTACGAAGCGCTACGGCGGGCCACCTTCCCACGCATGGCGACTTTTGTTGGGGTTCAGTTCCTCATGGTTCTGGCCTCGGTCTTCCTTCTGGCAACGGTGCTCGTGATCGGCCCGACACTGGGCATGGCCAGCGCAGAAGCGATCCTCGACAGTCCGAACTTGCCACTCACAACGGCGATCAGCCTGCTGGTGATGCTGCTGCTCGGAATGACGTTGCCTGACATTGTGATGACCGGGCGCGTCTCGCTCGGTCGTGCGATGCGAACGGCGGTCAGAAACCTGCGCAGCCTCATCATTGGCCTTGTCATTGGCGCCGGGTTGTTCTGGTGGGGTGGGGAATACACAGGGGCATTGGCCGACGCGGCAGCGCCCGACGCGTCTTCAGGCGAGGGCGTCAGTTCGCAGTTCGTCGCACTGACCTATGCGTCGGTCACGCTCACCATCCTTGGCATCATCGCTGCATCCATCGTACTCGCGAAGATCTACCGGAGGGAGTTGCCACCAGCCGCCGTCCTGGAAGCCGGACGGGTGGCGGAGGTGTTCGACTGAGCGCTGGGCGCTAGTGCCGGAAGTGGCGCATGCCGGTGAAGACCATGGCGAGGCCGGCCTCGTCCGCTGCCTTGATCACCTCGTCATCACGCATGGAACCGCCCGGCTGGATCACCGCTGTTGCTCCGGCCTCGGCCGCGGTCAGCAACCCATCGGGAAACG
>JBCDID010000365.1:0-3461 GCA_038749355.1 Pseudomonadota bacterium
CCGAGAAGTCCGGGCCTTCGGGCACGAGATAGCCGATTTCTTCGAGAAACGCGCGATAGGCATCCGCTTCCGGCTGGCCCGGGTTCGCCTTGTGCCAGTCCGAGATCTGGCGTTGCAGATCGGTCCGCTTGGCCAGCAGTGCCCGGTTCTTCGGCGCCAGATCGTGGAGGATCGAGCTCAGCCCATCCCAGAAGGCGCTGTCCTTGACACCGGTGCCCGGTAGCGCGTGGCCTTCGAGGAACTCGGCAAGGGCGGCGTCGACCTGCAATCCTGAACGTTCGACACGACTCATGTTCATCTCCCGCGACTCTGTTTTCGACGTCGTCTTACCGCTCTGCGACAGGAACGGAAGCCCGAAAGAATGTTGCGGAACAAAAATCCATCATGCGGAAAGCGCGCGGGGCGGCGCTCAAGGCGGTGCTCAGGAAAGCCCCCAGATGCGCGGCTCGGCAATCTCGATGGAGTTGCCCGCAGGGTCCCGGAAATAGATCGACCGTCCGCCCTGTGGCCATTCGAAGTCGGCTTCGATTTCGACGCCGTTCGTGGACAAGCGCCCGGCCCACTCCTCGATCTCCTCCGCCGACCCGGCAAAGCAGACATGCCCCTCACCGTGCGCGCCGTGTGGGGGCACTGGCATGCGCGGGTCGCGCGGCGGCTGGGTCGTGGCCTCGGGGTTGAAGATCAGCAGCACACCGCCTGGCACGCGGAAGAAGACATGACGACCGGGCACCTCGATGAACCGCTCCAGCCCCAGCGCGGTCTCGTAGAACGCCGCCGTCTCCTCGAGGTTCTCCGCGTAGAGCGCCGATTCCAGGATCCGCATGTCCGCCTCCGTTGACACGTTTGCCGCCCATGCCAATCATGCGTCCAACCAAAGTCAAGGCACACCAGATCCGGGGAGGGACGCATGGCCTGCTACACGGTCGGACACATCACGGTCACCAATATGGACGGCTACAAGGAGTACGCGGCCCAGGTGCCCGCGACCATCGCGGCGCACGGGGGCGAGTACCTGGTGCGGGGCGGGCACGCCACCGATGTCGAGGGGCAGATGCCAGGCGACCGCCACGTGGTGGTGCGCTTCAAGGATCGCGCCGCAGCCGAGGGCTGGTACAACTCGCCCGAGTATCAGGCGATCCTGCCGATCCGGCTGGCGAACTCGACCGGCGTGATGACGGTAGTCGACGGGTTCGACGGATGAGTGACCCATCGCTCGACGGGGCCTATGCGCTGGAGACGCCGGAGGATTCGGTGAAGCTCTATCGCGGCTGGGCCGAGACCTATGACGCGACTTTCGCCGAGAGCCAAGGCTACATCGTACCGCGCCAGGTGGCCGAGCTGTTCCGTGCCGAGGGCGGGCAGGGGCCGGTGCTGGACATCGGCGCGGGCACCGGCCTCGTCGCCGCCGAGATGACCGGTGTCGAGGTCGACGGCATCGACATCAGTCAGGAGATGCTGGATGTGGCGGCGGGCAAGGGCCTCTACCGCAACCGTATCTGCGCGGATCTGACGGAGCCCCTGGCGATCGAGGATGCGACCTATCGCGGGTTCACATCGGCCGGCACCTTCACCCATGGGCATGTGGGGCCGGGCTGTCTGCCGGGGCTGATGCGGATCGCGGCTCCGGGCGCGTTGTTCGTGCTCGCGATCAACTGGCAGGTCTTCGATGAGGCGAAGTTCGGGTCGGCCTTCGCCGAACTGGTGGCGCGCGGCCGGATCTCTCCCGTGAACTTCCGGTCAATCCGGTATTACGCGGACGGGGCGGACCATGACCATGCGGAAGATACCGGCCTGCTCGCGGTGTTCCGGCGCTTGTAGCACCTCGGTCGCGGGCCCCGGAGTTTGGGCCGAAGTACACCCGGACATGGCGGATATCCCCGGATTTCGTATCCCGATATCCTATTTGCGGATTTAGGAGGGTACGTGGTCGCGGATACCTGAGTGTACTTTAACGGCAGCTTAGAAACGGTCCCATGTCCACATGAAAATGGTCTGCGTGCAGGCGGTTATAGTCCGGGCTTAGGGTGACGTTGAACCAGTCGCAGAGGCTGTCTCGCACGGTGCGCATGAAGCGGGCGCGGTCGCCATTGCCCTTCCAGTCTCCGGGCAGCCCGACCCGTCGGCCGTCCGCCATCACAAAACCTGCTATGTCAAAGGCATTGGCCGTCGCGTGCTGGCTCCAGCGGAAGGAATTGCCGCGCGAGGTGCGCATCCTGCGGCAGCTATAGGCGGAGAAGTGCTCGATCCGGGCGACGCGCGTGCCGAGATGTTTGCGCGCCAGCCGTTGCAGTTCGTGCCGTTCCCAAAGGTAGAGACGTGCCGCCATTTCGCAGCGCATAGAGACTGGATTCATTGAGGCATTTGAGAGGCTTACGACCCGGACTCGGTTGCGGATGTGGCATTGTGCCGAGTCCTCGGCGTCGGGCAGGAAATCGAGCATGGAGCCGGTGTTGGTCAATGCTGCCCGGCACATTCCTCGGTCCAGGGACAGCGCGCGCACTTTCCATCGGCTGAGAAAGTTGGGCTCTGCGTCCAGGGAAAGCGGCGTCCACGGCAGATATCGGGCGGGGACGTCTCCGGGATGGATGACCAGCGGGGCCACCGCGAGCGCGGCCAAAGCCCCTTTTGTCAACGCGCCGATGATCCGCATACACCACCCCCTGCCTCAGAGCAGTTAGGGGGTGCTGGAGACAACCGCCACTGGATGCACGAAATCTGTGAAAAAGGTGCATCAATGGCGTGGCGAGCACGCCAAAGGATGCACCCTACGCATCGCCGCGCGTGACGCGCCGCGTAGGGTGTCATCCAAAGTGCGCTTGCGCACGTGATGCACCCTTGATGCGGCTCAGTAGCGGTAGTGCTCGGCCTTATAGGGGCCTTCGACTGTCACTCCAATGTAGTCCGCCTGTTCCTTGGCGAGCTCGGTCAGTCGAGCGCCGACCTTGTCCAGATGCAGCCGCGCGACCTTCTCGTCCAAATGCTTGGGCAGCGTGTAGACCTCGTTGCCGTAGGCATCACCGTTGTTCCACAGCTCGATCTGCGCCAGCGTCTGATTGGTGAACGAGGCCGACATCACGAAGCTCGGGTGCCCGGTCGCGTTGCCGAGGTTCAGCAGACGCCCCTCGGACAGCAGGATCATGCGATTGCCGGACGGCATCTCGATCATGTCAACCTGGTCCTTGATGTTCGTCCACTTGTGGTTCTTCAGCGCCGCCACCTGGATCTCGTTGTCGAAGTGTCCGATATTGCCGACGATCGCCATGTCCTTCATCTCGCGCATATGCTCGATGCGGATGACGTCCTTGTTGCCGGTGGTGGTGATGAAGACATCTGCGGTGGAGACGACGTCTTCCAGCTGCACAACTTCGAACCCGTCCATGGCGGCCTGCAACGCGCAAATCGGATCGATCTCGGTGACCTTGACGCGGGCGCCCGCGCCCTGCAGCGAGGCCGCAGACCCC
>JBCDID010000366.1:0-3429 GCA_038749355.1 Pseudomonadota bacterium
ACCACTCCAACCGGTCCAGATCATCGGGCCAGAGTTGGAAGGAGAAATCCTCCGGCATCGGATCATCCGGGGTCATCCAGTGCGCCTTGCAGTTGCGCTCATAAGGGCCGAGGTTGAAGCCGTTCTTCTCCTGTCGAAGGTAGTAGGAGCTGTCCACGTCGCGCAGCAGAGGCAGCTTTCCACCGGTCCGGGCCGAGCGTTCCTTCAGTTCGTCGATCTCGTCGAACAGGATGTACTGGTGGGACATGGAGACCATGGGCACGAAGCGGCCAAACATCTTCCCGACTTCCTGTGCGCGGTAGCCCGCGGCATTGACCACATACTCGCAGCGGATCTCGCCCTTGTCGGTCTCGACGATCCACTCGTCGTTCTCTCGGCGTGCGCCCGTGACCGTGGTGAAGCGCACGATCTTGGATCCCAGATCACGGGCACCCTTCGCCAGCGCCTGCGTCAGCTGTGCCGGGTCGATGTCGCCGTCGTAAGGGTCGTAGAGCCCGCCTTCCAGATCATGGGTCTCCATGTATTCGTAGCGGTCTTTCAGATCCTGGGTCGAACACATCTCGATGTCCATGCCCTGATAGCGGCCCATGCCACGGACACGTTCGAACTCCTGCATCCGTTCCTTGGAGTGCGCCAATCGGATCGAGCCGGTGACGTGGTAGTTCATCGGATAGTCGACGCGTTCGGCCAGCTCACGGTAGAGCTCGCACGAGTAGCGCTGCATGTTCATGATGGCCCAGGACGCCGAGAATGTCGGGATGTTGCCCGCCGCGTGCCATGTGGATCCGGCCGTCAGTTCGTTCTTTTCGACCAAGACGCAGTCGGTCCACCCCGCCAGGGCGAGATGGTAAAGCGCCGAGGCACCAACCGCGCCGCCGCCGATGATGACCACACGGGCCGTGGATGGAATGTCAGCCATGTCGGACTCTCCCTCAGTCGATGACCAGCTTGGCGGCAAGGCCACCAAAGACGATTGCAACAAGTTTGTTCATGTATCCGCCGACCCGGCGCAGCCAACCGGCGGCAAAGCCTGCCGCCGCCCCGATCGCGCCATCGGAGATGATGCCTCCCACACCAAGGATCACGCCGAGCCAGAGGATCTGTTGCCAGATCGGTCCGATCGCCGGGTCCGTGAACTGAGGCAGGAAGGCGACCACGAAAAGCGCCACCTTCGGGTTCAGGATGTTCGTGACAAAGCCGCGCGTGAAGGCGCGCCGAATGCGTCGGGCGCCGGTTTGCTCCTCGGTCTCGGGGCCGGCCCGCCACATCTGAACCGCAAGGAACGCCAGATAGGCAGCGCCCGCGTAGCGGATGGCGTCATAGGCCGCCGGATAGGCAAGGATCAGTGCGCCCAGCCCTGCGGCCGTTGCGGCCACGTGGACCAGCACGCCTGCCGAAATGCCGGTTGCAGCTGCAATGCCCGCTTTGGGCCCACCCGCGGCTCCGGAGGCGATGGTGAACATCATGTCCGCCCCAGGCACAAGGTAGAGCATGATGCACGCCCCGAAGAAGGTCACCAGCGTGGCAATCTCGAAAGCCAGCAGAGTGTCGATCATGGCTCCCTCAATCGATGACGAGCTTGGCGGCCAGACCGCCAAAGACGATGGACGAAATGCGGTTCAGAAGGCGTCCGGCGCGGCGCAGTGGGCTCGCGAACGCGGCCCCCAGCAAGCCATAGGAGCAGTTGAACGGGATCGCGGCCACAGAGAAGATCGTGCCCAGGATGGCGATTTGCAGCCAGACTGGCCCCGCGTCGGGGTCCACGAATTGCGGCAGGAAGGCGAGCACGAAGACCGAGACCTTGGGGTTTAGGATATTCGTCAGCGCCCCGCGCCGGAATGCGCGCCAGGTGTCGTGCGTGCCGGTTCCGGGCTCCGGCGGACCCGCGCGCCAGGCGGTGATCGCGAGGTAGACGAGGTATGCCGCCCCCGCATAGCGCAGCGCATCAAACGCCACCGGGCTGGTGGCGATCAGTGCCGCGACACCGGCAACGGCCAGCACCGTGTGAAAGAGCGAACCCGTCGTTACGCCAAGCCCTGCCGCCAGCCCCACGCGCGGGCCACCCGCAGCCCCCGACGCCGAGATGAACATCATGTCCGCGCCCGGCGTGAGATAAAGCGCCACCGAAGCGGCCATGAAGGTCAGGAGCATTACGGGATCGATGATCATGTTAACGATCCGTTCATCAATAGACCGGGGGTGCGATCACCCAGATCGCGATGCAGTCTGTGGTGCCGGGATTGCGCCAGCGATAGGGCTCTCCGGCAAATCTAAAGCTGTCGCCCGGGTTCAGCGTAAACGACCGTTTACCCACGTGAAGTTCAAGGCAGCCCGAGATGATGTAACCGGCCTCTTCCGTCGGTCGCTGCGCGGGTTCCGCAAGCTCCGAGCCGGGCGCGAAGACCGACCGCACAATCTCGAACGAACCGCCAAGATCCGGGGACAGCAGCTGTTCTACCAGCCCGGCCTCCGATGTACCGAGGCTGCGCCAATTATCGGCGCGAACCACGTAGCCGCGCTCTTCCGGGGCCGTGTCGGGTGAACCGAAGAACAGCGACATAGGCTGGTCCAGCGCATCCGCGAGTTTGCGCAAGTCCGAGATACTGGGTTCAGCCAGATTGCGTTCGATCTGGCTGAGCCAACCGACAGAGCGCCCAACCTTCAGAGCCAGCTCGGTCAGCGTCAATCCGCGCGATTTACGCAAGGCGCGCAGGTCGCCCCCGATATCGTAAAGCCGCTCGGGAAGCTTCTCGGCAATGGTCAAAGGTGTCTCCCCAAATCCGAATCAACACTGCGGACCCGTGGGTGAAAATATCTTCGAAAATTTCACTCGCGTCCAGAGCACAGGACCAAAATCACTGTAAATGGACTTGGCTTCGGGACGATCCGAGGGAAGTTCAGGCGGTTGCGGCCCGATTTGCCGTCTCGGCAACCTTCGGGAAGACGGCAACAAAGGTCGACCCTATCCGGGGTTGGCTGTCGATTTCGATGTAGCCGCCTTGGAGTTTCAACAGTTCAGAGACAATGGTGAGGCCCAGCCCAACACCATCGATCTTATGAGTCTCGGCGAATTCGCCACGGCCGAAGGGCGTCAGGATCTTCTCGCGATCTGAAGGGGTCACACCTGGCCCCTCGTCCCGGATGCGGAGCGCCATAGCGTTCTCGGTCTCTGACAGGCTTATGTCCACATTCGAACCCGGCGGGGAGAACTTAATGGCGTTGTTCACCAGGTTGATGACGATCTGTTTGAATGCCCGCTGGTCCACAACCCACTCGAATTCGCTGGGGCAGCGGTTGCGCACGGAGATGCGCTTCTTGTCGGCGATCGATCCGAGCGTCACAAGGGCCGCGTCAATCTCTGCCCGGATCACCACGTTGATCGGTGTGAACTCTCGGGTGCCCGAGTCGAGTCTGGAAAGGTCTAGCAGG
>JBCDID010000367.1:0-3289 GCA_038749355.1 Pseudomonadota bacterium
CGCCCTGCATGACAGAGGCCGTCCCGGTCGAGCATCCAGATGTTCTCGCGCTTGACGCCCAGATCCATCAGGAGCGTGAGGCAGGCGATCCCGGCTGCGCCGCCGCCGGTCGAGACGAGCTTGATCTCGTCGAACTTCTTGCCTGCGATCTGCATGGCGTTGATGGCACCCGCGGCCACGACGATGGCGGTGCCGTGCTGGTCGTCATGGAAGACAGGGATGCCCATGCGCTCCTTGCAGATCTGCTCGACCTTGAAGCATTCAGGCGCCTTGATATCTTCCAGGTTCACGGCGCCGAAGGTGGGTTCCAGCGCGATGACGATTTCGGCGAGTTTCTCGGGGTCGGTCTCGTTGACCTCGATGTCGAACCCATCGATCTCGGCGAACTTCTTGAAGAGCGCGACCTTGCCTTCCATCACTGGCTTGGATGCCGCAGCCCCGATGTTGCCGAGGCCCAGCACTGCGGTCCCGTTCGAGATGACGGCCACGCGGTTGCCCTTGCCAGTATAGCGATAGGCATCGGCGGGATCGCGGTGGATCTCCATGCACGCCTCTGCCACACCCGGCGAATAGGCCAGCGACAGGTCCCGCGCCGTGGTCATCGGCTTGGTGACACGGACCGCCAGTTTGCCGGGGGTCGGAATCTCGTGGTAGCGTAAGGCTGCCTGTTTCAACGCCTCCTCGGAGGCGCTCACATCTGCCATCTGGGTGCGTCCACCCATCGTGTTGGAGCCTTCTGGTTTCTCGACTTCATCGCTCATTCTACGTCCCTCAGGCTCGACCGGCTTCCCGGCAGTTGTTGCAAACCGATACCCCGGTTAAGCGAGATATCCGGTCCGCCTGCGCCCCCCAGCACATCCGGACCCGTTCAGTGTACGGCGCGCGAGGCGCTCTTGGAAAGCACCTGCGCACCCAGTCTTTGTCCGCTCTCGTAATACGTCCGGCCCAGGGCCTCCGCATCCCACCGCATGCGCGAGACCATGCTCGCCACATCCTTCTTCACCTCCGGCCCGAACATGTCGCCGGCCGGCGCGGCCTTGGCCAACTTCTCCGCGGCCGTGCCCTTGCCGATCTCCTGCCCACCAGGCTTGGGGCCAGTACGCGGCTTAGGGGCTTCCGGCTTCTTCAAATCGGCATTCGCATCGCCCGTGATCGCCCGAAACATGTCGCGCGCGGGGCCTGCCTGTTGGGCCACGTGCTGGAGCGCGACCGAGCAGAACTCAACGTTGGGCATATCCTTCACGAGCTCGCGGTAAAACACTGCGCGCACCCGCATTTCGACGACATACCAAAGTGCGAGCCCTGCCATGCCGCTTTGGGCAAACTGGCCCGAGGGCACACATACATTGCGATAGTTGGGGTCCAGCCCGAAGATCCAGGTGAACCCGGTATTCCGGTAATCGCAGCGATTGTGGAGCGACCAGACCGTGGCGAGCACGTCGTGGTAGAGATGCACCAGCACCACGCGCACACCGTCGGGCACAAGGTCAAGGTTCTCAACCAGCCCTGCCTTGGCGTTCAGATGGGTCAGGTCCACGTAGGTCTCGGCTGGGGTGGCAATATCCGCCTCCAGCTTCTTCTTCCAGAAAGCCCGGATCTCGGGGAGGTTGCCGAGCGTGTTGAACCGCGTGAGATGCGAGGCATCGGGACAGTTCACGCCCAGATCCAACCACCCCGCCCGGTTCGCATGCACCTCGGCATCCGAAAGGTTGTTCTCCAGCAGCCGCTGCAAAGCGACCGCGCCGGAGTTGCCGTCAGTGATGCTGTAGACCAGCGTTTTCGCCATCTTCAGTCCATGCCCTCTTCCCGCCCCTCAAGACCCCGGAGACCGGCGCAAGTCAACCCTGCGGCGTACGACTTCGCGATTGTGCCCGTGCCGGGCGCAGTCGAGAGCTCTGCTCGTCGCCAATGTCGCTCGGACCATTGGCGCAACATTGGCAACCTCTCGAGGTATTTTGGGCAAGATGAAGGGAGCACCTATTCAGCCGCCTCAGGAGTGCGCGCCTGGTTGATCAGGTTCAGGATGTTGGCCGCCGCGTCGGGGATGTTGGTGCCGGGGCCGAAGATCGCCTTGACCCCTGCCCCGTAGAGGAATTCGTAGTCCTGCTGCGGGATCACACCGCCACAGATCACAATGATGTCCTCGGCCCCTTGCGCCGCCAGCGCCTTCACCAGTTCCGGCGCGAGCGTCTTGTGACCGGCGGCTTGGGAGGAGATCCCGACCACGTGTACGTCATTGTCGATGGCGTCCTGAGCGGCCTCTTCCGGCGTCTGGAACAGCGGGCCCACATCCACATCAAACCCGATATCCGCGAAGGCCGTCGCGATGACCTTGGCCCCACGATCGTGGCCATCCTGGCCCATCTTCACCACCAGCATCCGGGGACGCCGCCCCTCCGCCTCGGCGAACGCTTCCACGTCCTTTTGGATCTGGGCAAAACCCTCATCGCCCTCATAGGCGGCCCCGTAAACACCCGACAATGTCTTCACCTCCGCTCTATGGCGTCCAAAGACGCGTTCCATGGCATCCGAGATTTCGCCCACAGTTGCCCGGGCGCGGGCCGCATCGACGGCGAGGGCCAGCAGGTTGCCGTCGCCCCGCGCGCCTTCCTCCAATGCCGCCAGAGCCGCATCGCAGGCTGCCTGATCCCGGGTCGCGCGTATCTGCTCCAGCCGCGCCACCTGCGAGGCCTTCACTGCCACGTTGTCGACGTCGAGAATGTCGACCGGCTCGTCCTTCTCGTTGCGGAACTTGTTCACGCCGACGATCACTTCGTCGCCACGGTCGATATCGGCCTGACGGCGCGCGGCGGCCTCCTCGATGCGGAGCTTCGGCATGCCCGACTGCACGGCCTTGGTCATACCGCCGAGCGCGTCGACTTCCTCAATGATCTTCCATGCCTCGTCGGCCAGTTCCGCCGTCAGTGCTTCGACATAGTAGGACCCGGCCAGAGGATCGACGACCTTGGTCACCTTGGTCTCGTTCTGAAGGATCAGCTGCGTGTTCCGCGCGATGCGGGCGGAGAACTCGGTAGGCAACGCGATAGCCTCGTCAAACGCGTTGGTGTGCAACGATTGCGTGCCGCCAAGCACCGCCGACATGGCCTCGAACGCCGTGCGCACCACGTTGTTATAGGGATCCTGCTCCTGCAACGAGACGCCGGAGGTCTGGCAGTGCGTGCGCAGCATCAGGCTCTGCGGCTTCTTCGCATCGAAGCCTTCCATGATCCGGTGCCAGAGCAGCCGGGCCGCGCGCAGCTTCGCCGCCTCCATGAAGAAGTTCATGCCG
>JBCDID010000368.1:0-3288 GCA_038749355.1 Pseudomonadota bacterium
CCCCGAGAAACAGAATGTGCCCCGGCTGGACCTTGAAGGCGGGCGTGTTGTCCGACCGCTGGTCGCCGAGATTGAGGACCGAGTGCTTGCGCCCGCCGGGAAGCTCCTCGATCCAGTGTTCGAATTCGCAAGGTCCGCCCAGGGATATGGGCTCGTTCAGGCAACCGGTCACGCGGCGGCGGTCGCCCTGGGTGTTCTTCGGCTCGACGAAGTTGTCGGTACGGGTCATGCCGACGCGCTGCCCGTTGATGTGCACGATGCCGTCGATCATCTGCACTTCGTCGCCCGGCAGACCTATCACCCGCTTGATATAGTCCGTGCAGTCGTTGGGGCCGGGATCGTAGCGGGTGACGCCGACAATGGCGCCCAGATTGCTGACAAAGCGGATGCCGAACTCCACCGGATCCTCGGTGCAGGCGTCCTGACGGGGATGCTTGAAGACAACCACGTCCCCTCGCTCCGGCAGGCTGCCCAATATGCGCCCGTCAAAGATGTCCGGCGAAAACGGCAGCGAATACTTCGAATACCCGTAGGAGAACTTGGACACGAACAGGTAATCACCCACCAGCAGCGTCGGCTTCATCGATCCGGACGGAATCGAGAACGGCTGGAACAGGATCGACCGGAAGGCCATGGCGATCACCAAAGCCCAGAACACGGTCTTGATCGTGTCCCAGGTGCTCTCTTTCTTCTTTGCAGCCGCGCGCGCCATCCAACCTGTCTCGCTCACCTCAAGGTCCGGGGTATGTGACTGTCCACCGGGGCCAAGTCAACCCGGGCGGATCAAGGCGATGGCGCGCCCACATAGGGCGTGTCCTGGGCCACGGCCTCGATCACGACAAAGGCCTGCGCCCAGGGCTGATCGTCGGTCATTGTCAGGTGGATACGGGCCAGCATGCCGGGTGGCGTGAGCTTTGCGAGCCTCTCGGCGGCTCCACCTGCAAGCTGCATGGTCGGCTGGCCGGTCTCGAGATTGACCACCCCCATCTCGCGCCAGGCAACCCCCATGCGCAACCCGGTGCCAAGCGCCTTGGCGCATGCCTCCTTCGCGGCCCAGCGTTTCGCAAATGTGCCCGCCCAGGCGTCGCGGTTGGCCTGACGCCGCGCCGCCTTGGCCTGTTCGCGCTCCGTGAAACAGCGTTGGATGAACCGGTTCCCGAACCGGTCCAGCGTGCCCGCGATCCGCTCGATATTCGCGAGGTCCGATCCGATGCCGATGATCATGCGCGCTCCCTTGGCCAGCGACCATAGGCAGCAATCCGGATCGGATCAACGGTGCGCCGGGACGGTCGGTTCTCTAAGGCTGGGGGCCGTTCGGCTCAAGAACCACCGAGCCCGCGGCCTGATGAATGCGCAGGTTGAGGATCTTGCGGTTGTCGCGGTCGGGCCCGCCTGTCAGCGGATGCACGCCATAAACCGGCAGCCTGATTTTCATGCCAGGGGTGGCATCCCGGCTGGCCTCCGCCTCATCCAGTCCGATCTTGACCCAGCCGTTCGGGACCAGCGACCCGCGCGCCACCAGGAAGCACGCCCGCCCGCCATACATGTTCGCAGGGATCAGAACCGCCAGATGCTGCGGACAGCATTCGGGCTCACCAAGATCCACCAGGGCCAGCCGGACGGACCCGCGCGAAAACGTACGCGTGGTCTCGTCCCACGGCTCCATCAGAGTGTCGGCCCCGACCCATGCGCCACAGTCCAGAACCTGTGCGGCAGTTGCCCCCACAGGCAGCAGAGACACGAGAATGGCGGCGAGGGCGCGGAGCGTATGTCTCCCTGCCCGCCGCGTCATCTGCTGAAGGCCGAGCGGATCAGGCCGAGACCGGCAAACGCGAAAAGGCCCGCGGCAACAAGCCCGATCCATCTGCGCGCGCCGCGATAGGCCGCCATCATGCCCTGCATGGAGAAGAGCGCCATGTAACCGAGGTTCACGCCCAAGGCGACCGCTACGCAAATGGCGTATCCCACGGCCACAGAGACGAGCGAGGCGTCCGGGTCAAGCCCCACTGCCAGCGCCGCCATCCACGCCACCACTGTCTTGGGATTGGAGAGGTTCAGGATCAAACCGGCCCGGAAGTACTTGCGACCGGTTGTGCCTTCGATGAGCACGGGCTGCTCCTGCATTGCGCCCCGCGCCGAGCTCCAAGCGAGCCAGAGCAGGTAGAGACCGCCCAGCACCTTGAGCGCTGACAGCACGTATACCGCCCCCTGAAGCACCGCGCCAAGCCCGGTCGCGGCCACGAGCCCCCAGACAGCAATCCCCGAAGTCAGCCCGAGGGAGAAGCGGAAACTGGCGCTCCGCCCGCTGTCCATGGCGAGCACCGCATTGGCGATATTCGCAGGCCCCGGGGAGGCCGCCACGACGAAGAAGGCCAGGGCGACGGCGAGCATGCCGGTGACATCCATCAACAAAGACCTCCATCACGTGAACAGGGCGGCGTGTGGCCGCCCCTCACGCGCTATCTTGCAACTTCAGATACCCGGGGTCCAGCGGGCCTGTCAGCCAGACACCGTTGTCGGCACGCCAGAAAACCTGACCGTCTTTGTGCGCTTCACCGGCTGCCACACGGAGGACAACGGGTTTCCCATGACGAGAGCCGACAGCGTGGGCCGTCGCGTGGTCCGGAGAAAGATGCACGTGCCGTCGGGCTCCGGATCGCAGGCCTTGGGCGAGGATCGATGCGAGCGACGCCTCGGCAGTTCCATGCCAGAGCGTGTCGGCCGGAGTTTCCGGGACCAGCCCCAGATCGACCTGCACCGAATGCCCCTGGGCCGCACGAACGCGAGTTCGGCAAGGGCTGAGGCTGAAGCGTTGCTTGTCCGAGCCCTTGACGATGCGGTCAAGATCCGCGCTGTCCATCATCACACCGGCTGACCGGGCACCTGTCAGTAGAGCCTCCACGTCGACCCAGCCTGCCGGATCGAGGGCGACATCTGCCGCCTCAGGTTCATGTCGAAGCACGAGGCTGAGGAACTTACTCAACCGGGTGTCACCGGCCGAAGCCATCAGGCAGGAACCTCTCCCGCGGCCTCCGCCCGGGCCTGATCCATCAGCGCCCGCATCTCGCCCATGGCAGCGGGCAGGCCGGTAAAGATGGCCTCGCCGATCAGGAAATGCCCGATGTTCAGCTCCATCACTTCGGGGAAGGCCGCAACCGGCTGCACCGTGTCATAGGTGAGCCCGTGCCCGGCGTGGACCTCAAGCCCCAGCGTATGGGCATAGGCCGCCATCGCCCGCAGCTTTTCCAGCTCCGCATCGCGGGTCGTAAGATCGCCCTCGGCATGGGC
>JBCDID010000369.1:0-3276 GCA_038749355.1 Pseudomonadota bacterium
TGCCGGTCTTGCGGATACCGTCGGCGATGACCTTGGTCCACTCGGGCTCGATGCCGATCACGATGACTGCGGCGACGTTCGGGTTGGCGCCGGTTCCGATCATCGTACGGAAGTGCAATTCGAGGTCTTCACCGAACTGAAGGCGGCCATAGGCGTGCGGGATCGCCATGGTGCCTTTGACGTTGTTGGCGACCGCTTCGCAGCAGGCGTTCGAGATGTCGTCCACCGGCAGGATGACCACATGGTTGCGCACGCCCACGCGGCCGTTCTCGCGGCGCCAGGCGTTGACCATCACATTGGTTGCGTCGAGTGCCATGTCACCACCTCTTGGTTTTGCAGTTGTGGGTATGGACGTGGCCGCCGGTCTCGGCGTCGCCCACCATTTTGCCGATGTCCTCGCCGTACTTGAAAACCGTGTCGCCGGTGGCGAGGTCCTTCAGCGCCACCTTGTGCCCGATCGGGATATCGGCCTTGGCGGTCAGGCGAAAGTCGGTGTTATCGTGCGTCACAACGCACAGCATGTCAGTGCCGGCCTTCAGATCCTCGACCACGACAACGCCAACGTTGTCTTCGGGGTGGTGGACCAGAAGCTGGGGAATGTTGCTCATGGATTTTGTCCTCGGAGTGTGGAAGCAAGTCTTATATAAGACTGCGAGTCTTATATAAGACTCCAGAGGCCGATGAGTCGAGAGGGAAAAGCATGGCAGACAAGGAACCGCTCTACATGCGGGTCAGGCGGACCCTGATCGAGCGGCTCGCGCGGGCGGACTGGCGGCCCGGGAACATGATCCCGTCCGAGATCGCGTTGGGCGAGGAGATGGGTGTCAGCCAGGGCACCGTGCGCAAGGCTGTCGACAGTCTCTGTGCCGATGGTGCGCTGCGCCGGGTGCAGGGCAGCGGGACATTTGTGGCCAAACAGACGCCGGAGATGGCGAACTTCAAGTTCCTCCGTCTGGCCGATGGGGCGGGCAACCGGGTCTTCCCGGAGCTTCAGCGTCAGATTTCCGGGGTTGAATCTGCGGATGCCGTGATTGCTGGCCGGCTTGCCTTGGAGGATGGCGCGCGTGTGCATGTCCTCGACCGGGTGCGGTCGGTGGACGGGGTGAATGCGCTCATAGAGCGGATCTCGGTGCCGGAGGCGATCATGCCGGGGTTGAGCAATGAGGCGCCGTTGCCGAACGCACTCTATCCCCACTACCAGGGGCGGTTCGGGGTCCATGTCATGCGCACGGAGGACGCCATCTCGGCGGTCACAGCCGATGCAGCCCAAGCGAAGGTGTTCGGCGTGAAATCCGGAGCGCCGCTGCTTGCGCTGGAACGGGTTGCCTATGATCTGACTGGGCGGGCGGTCGAGCACCGCCGGTCCCATGTGCTGACCACTGCGCTGAGTTTCCGGGTCGAGCTAAGGTAAGCCCTGCGGGCTTCGGTGCATCACGCCCCTCAAGGGGCTTTGGATGCACCCTACGCGCTGCCAGAAACCAAACGCCGTGTAGGGTGTCATCCTTCCCACGCGCATGCGGGGGGTTGATGCACCCTTGACCGTGAAGATCACTTTCTCCCGGCGTTCAACACGTCCAGCAGGTTCTCGATCACCTTGGCCCCGTCCACCTGCACCTGCGGACGATTGGTGTCCTTCACCAGCCGCACCACTGTCTTGCGGTTCAGATACCCGGTCGCGTCCAGCTCTCGCGAGCTCTGATAGCCCTTGATCCCGGCCCGTGTCCGCTCATCAAAGACGCCGTCCAGCGCGCCGACCTCGTAGCCCAGGAACCGCAAACGCTGCTCCACCGAGACCATGTCGTCAGCGCTGAGCTTGAGACTTTCTTCGATCTTGGTCAGGCGAAGCGCCTCCGCCGCCTCGCGTTCGGCCGACTCAATGGCATCCAGTGCCGCCAGTGCCTTGTCACGGTAGATCCCTTGCGGGTAGGCACCAAGATAGTCGCGATAGGCCTCTGCGGTTGCGCGTTTGTCAGCCCGCCGCCAGGCCCGGCGATCCTTGCGGGACAGGGCATCCGCCTCCGCCTCGGCAATCTTCGCCATCGCGGCGCGCGCGATCTTTGCATGCAGGCCCTGCGGGTACTTGTCCAGATAGGCGCGGTAGCCTGCGGGCGAGCCCTTTGCCCCGGTCGCGGACCAATAGGCATTGTCCTCGGCCTCGCGGATGCGGCGCTGTTCCTCGGCAATGCGGGCCTGCTCGGCCAGGGCT
The DNA here is from genome assembly GCA_038749355.1 of Pseudomonadota bacterium. Lineage (GTDB taxonomy): Bacteria > Pseudomonadota > Alphaproteobacteria > Rhodobacterales > Rhodobacteraceae > Thermohalobaculum. Next base: position 2,207 of record JBCDID010000369.1, read on the forward strand.
GCCTCGCCCTGTTCCGTCAGCAGCCCGACCTGATCTTCGGTCAGCCAACCCTCGTTGTAGAGGTCGTTCTTGCGTTGCCAGGCGATCAGGGCCCGGCGGGTGCCGCGTCCATAGAGCCCGTCAATCCCCTTGGGATCGTGGCCGAGCGCCAGCAGGTATTCCTGCAGCCGCCGCTTGCGCGCCCGGCTGAGGTTCAGGTCGCGCTCCGCCTGGATCCTGGGGTCAACCTCAGGTTCCTCGGGGACATCGTCTTCCTTCGATAAGCCAAGCCGCGCCCGGGCGAACTCGGCAAACACACCCTCTGGGTAGCGCTCGAGATAGGCCTGATAGTCTTTGGCGTCCCCGGACTTCTCCGCCGCGCGCCAATAGGCAAGCTCGATTTCCGCCTCCAGCCCGCTCGCCTCGGGTGCGGGAAGCGGTGCGAGGGTGAACTCCGGCTCGACCGCACCGGTGATCCAGACAGGCTCGGGCGCACCGTCCGCGACCTCCTGCAGGGACACACCCGGCTCAAGGAACCGATCCACGATCAGCCGCGCGAACCGGCTGTCACGCCAGGAGGATCGGCGCACCGCGCGACCGGGTTCGGCGGCGGAGACGATCAGCACGCCATCAGGCCCCTCCAGATCCGCGAGCCCCGGCTCGAAGCTCTCCGTCGGCTGGAACCCGCGCAACTGCGCCCCGTCGACAAAGAGCACCGCGCGCCCGGCCTTGTCGGCGGCGATCGCAAGCAACAGGTCGAGTGGCACCCCGTCGAAGACGACATCCAACAGGGTCTCGCCCTTGGTCTCGACCGGCGCCATGAAGGAGACGCCGCCCGCCCGGATCGCATGGCCCGAGTAGAAGATGGCGAGCGCGTCCGAATCCTCGGCCTTCTCCGAGAATTGCGTGATCAGGTCCCGCATGCCCGCCCTGTCGAGATTGGTGCCGCTCAGCACCTCCCAACCTGCGCCTTCAAACGCATTGACGATGGATTTCGTGTCCCGCTCGGCAGTGGCGGCACCCGGCGCGTGGGCATAATCTCCGTTGCCGATCACGAGCGCCGTGTTTCCGGCCAGCGCCGGCGTGGCCAA
>JBCDID010000370.1:0-3262 GCA_038749355.1 Pseudomonadota bacterium
CGGCGCTCTCGAGAACGGATTGAAGGTACGCCCGATGGTGCTGCCGGATGTGTTCATCGACCAGGACAGCCCCACGAAAATGTACGAAACTGCCGGGCTCACGACCAAGGATATCGTGACCCGAGCCCTCGGGGCGCTCGGGGCGTCGGAAGAAGCGATCCGCGCCTAGGCAAAGCGCCACCCGCAGGACGCGGCCAGGCGCCACAGCTCTTGACGCCTCCATCGGAGGAAACGCGCAATGGACGACGTGATCATGCCGATAGGGGCAGCGCCCGTAACGCTGATCCTGGGCGACGCGGGGAAGAGCCACAGAGACTGCCCGCACACAAAGTCCGCAGACCGCAGCGATGCCAAGGGCGCGGCGCACATTGAACCGCTCCGCTCTCAGATCGCAGCGCTCTAGAGGAATGGTTCATGCCACCTTCGCCACCGCTTGGGCCCGCCGCGCGCGGGTGGGTGGGCGAGCGCCGAGGCGGATGCGAGGCCGGCCTGGCAGGGGAGCGCGCGGCGGGCTTCTCGCCCTGATGATCGCAAGCGCCGTTACGCCCGCGGCCGACGCGCAGACTTCTGACCCAGCGGCCGATACGATTCGCATCGCCAGTTTCAACGCGAACCTGAACCGCAAAGGCGCGGGCGTTCTGATCCAAGACATCGCTCAGCGGGACCCGCAAGTTCTGGCCGTGGCCGAGATTATTCTGCGCGCGCGGCCCGATATCCTGCTGATCAACGAGATCGACCATGACGATACCGGCATTGCGGTCGACGCATTCCAGGCCCTCCTGGCGGAAGGGCTTGGCGACGTGCCGGGACAGGACTTCGCGCACACACACATCGGTCCCATGAATACGGGCGTGCCTTCGGGTTTCGACCTGGATGGCGACGGCAAGATCATGGGTGCCCGCGACGCGAAGGGCTTTGGTCGATTCCCAGGTCAGTACGGCATGGCGGTGCTCTCGCGCTTTCCGCTCGGCCCGGCACGCGACTTTCACACTCTGCCCTGGTCAGCCGTGCCCTGGGCCGATCCACCCAAGAATCCGGACGGATCACTCTATTATTCTGACGAGGCATGGGCCGTGCTCCCACTCAGCTCCAAGTCCCACTGGGATCTGGCTGTCACGCTGCCCAACGGTCGCGTTCTGCATCTGTTGGCAAGTCACCCGACCCCGCCGGTCTTCGATGGGCCGGAGGATCGCAACGGGCTCAGAAATGCCGCCGAAATCGGGTTCTGGACCGATTACATCGACGGCGCCGATTGGATGACGGATACCGCAGGGCGCCGGGGCGGGCTCGGTCAGGATGCAGCCTTTGTGATCCTGGGCGATCTCAACGCTGATCCGCGCGACGGCGACGGTGACAACACGACGATTGCCGCGTTGCTGGCACACCCGCGTGTCATCGATCCACTCCCCAACAGCGCCGGCGCCGCCGAGGTGGGCGACCCCACCGACACCGCAGACTGGCCCGAGGCGAACGGGCCCGGCAATCTCAGGGTCGACTATGTGCTGCCATCGCGCGGACTGAAGCTGCGGGGATCGGGCGTCTTCTGGCCGCGCTCCAGTGACCCTCTGGCCCGCCTCGTCGGCACGAAAGGGCGCAACCAGATCAGCTCGGACCACCGTCTGGTCTGGATCGACATCGCAAGAGGTGCAGAGTGACCGAGCTTCTGAGGACCGAATTCTACCACCTGATCGAAGCCCGCCATGGGCATTTTCTGGCAAACCCCAAAGACAATTACCTGGGTGGATCGATGATCCGCTACGGCGAGTTCTCCGAGATCGAGTGGATGCTGCTGGAGCAACTGATCCACCCAGGCAACGTCGTCGTGGAAGCGGGGGCGAACATGGGCGTCTTTACCGTGCCGCTCGCCAAAAAGGTCGGACGGCGCGGCATGGTCTACGCGTTCGAGCCGCAGATGACCATCTTCCAGCAGCTCTGCGCCAACCTGGCGCTGAACGATCTCGTCAACGTGCAGGCCTTCAACGCCGGCTGCGGTGACGAAAGCGCCTGGCTGCCGATCCGCCGTGTCGATCCCGCAAGGAGCACGAACTTCGGCGGTCTCAGCCTGAAGATGTTGGAGAGCCAAAGCCCGGTCCGCGTGCGCGTCGAACGGCTGGACGACGTCCTGGACGTGTCGCGCCTCAATCTGATCAAAGCGGATGTGGAGGGGATGGAGTTGCAGGTGCTGCGCGGCGCCTCCGGTCTCATCAAACAGCATCGCCCGCGCCTCTACCTAGAGGCCAACGAACCAGAGGGCAGCGCCGAACTCTACGATCTGCTCACCGGTTGGGACTATCGGCTCTTCTGGCACCTGCCGCCCATGTACAATCCAGAAAACCACGCAGGCGACGGCGAGAATATCTTCGGCCGAACGATCTCGATGAACATACTCTGCCTGCCGGCAGAGCAAGGTGCGCGAATCAAGCGCTTCCGGGCCGTCAGCGGGCGCGGAGACCACCCGAAGCTTTGGGGCAAGGCCTAGGAGGCTTAGGGCGATTGAACCTCTGCCAGTCCGGCCAGGTTCGAACAGTGCGGATCGCGGTTCAGCCGGATTGTCCGCATCTCGGCGCCAAGGGCATCGTATAGCAGCAAGCGACCGTCCAGCGGGTCGCCCGCTCCGGTGATCAACTTGACGGCTTCGACCGCCTGCAGCGTGCCCAGCACACCTGACATGGCGCCCAGCACGCCGGCCTCGGCGCAGGCGGGCACAAGACCGGGTTCCGGTGGCTCGGGGAAAATGCACTGATAGCAGGGCCCGCCCAACCAGGGGCGGAACACCGAGAGTTGGCCCTCCCACCGCCCAAGGGCCGCAAAGACCAGAGGCTTCTTTGCCTGGGTGCATATCTGGTTCACCAGATACCGCGTCTCGAAGTTGTCACAGCCATCCAGCACCAGGTCATAGGCGCCGATCAGATCGGCGGCGTTGTCTTCGGTCAGGCGCATGGCATGGCCTTCGAGACGCACATGGGGATTGATCCGCCCCACAGCGTCCGCGGCGCTCTCGGTCTTGGCCCGCCCCACATCGCCTGAACCGTGCAGCACTTGGCGTTGCAGGTTCGACAACGAAACCTCGTCGTCGTCGACCACGCCGATCGTGCCGACACCGGCCGCTGCCAGGTAGAGGATCGCAGGCGACCCCAATCCCCCCGCACCCACCACGAGCACGCGCGCCGCCTTCAACCGTTGCTGCCCCGGACCGCCGATTTCGTGCAACACGATGTGGCGCGCGTAGCGCTCCAATTCTTCGGGGGAGAAAGCCATGGGC
>JBCDID010000371.1:0-3250 GCA_038749355.1 Pseudomonadota bacterium
ACCACGAAGGGCAGGAGCGTGAGATTGGACTCGCTCGCCAGCAACTGTTGAACCGACCGGATGGCCCCGTGTTCCACCAAACCTTCAAGGTCGTTGGCCGCGTGCCACTGAAAAACGGTCGGGGGGAGACCAATGGACAGTCGATCGAATACCTGCTCGCGCAAGTCGCCCATGCCCAGATGCACGTCTTCATACCAGCTTCCGCCGTCTTCCTCATAGGCATCCCTGAGAATCGTCAGCGCCGCTCTTTCCGCGTCGCTCCGCCAGAAGTGTGCGATCTCCAACTCTTGTGCGGAGACCTGAGTGGCGGTCAGCACGACCCCGAGGAGACCGCCGAGAACACAGCTTGCAGACTTTCTCACGCTGTCTGTTCCGGCTTGGACGGTACGGGGGTGTTTGTGTCCGGTATCGTGGGGCTGATTCTCATCTCACCGCTGAAGATGCGGCCTGCAGGCAGGCGGATGATCACCGAACAGCCCCCGCAGGCGAGGTTCCGCGCTTCGAGCTGGCCGCCATGCGCTTCCGCGTTCAGTTTGGCAACGGCAAGGCCAAGACCCAGACTATGCGGCGGGTGCGCGTCGGTGCTCTCGGTATGGAACAAGGGTCCTGGAATGGCCTCCAGAGCCTGGCTCGACATGCCCGGACCCTGGTCGCGTACCTCGATCTCCAGTGATCCATCGCCAAGCCGCATGCTCTGGACGTCGACCTGGCCTTCCGAGGGCGTGGCACGGATGGCGTTTTGCAGGATCCTGTCCAGCATACGCCCGACCCGTTCGGCATCGCACCAGACGGAGACATCGGCACTCTCACGCAGGCGCAATGTCACCTGCATTGCGTCTCCCTTCCGGGACGCGATTGCCCCCTGGACCCCGTCCTCAAGCAACATGCGCAAGGGAACAAGCGCGGTATTCAAGTGAACCGCGTGTGGATCAAAGGCCATTAGCTCGATGACATCCTGAACCTGCACCAGAAGATCTGCGCTGGCCTCCTGCACATCTGCAGAGATGTCGCTCAGGTCTCCTGCCTGAACCTGATCGATGGGCGACTGATCCAACCTGCGGCAATTCTCCACGATCCGGCGCAGGGGGGCGTTGAGCTCGTGAGATATCGCGATCAGGAAGTCCTGCTTGGCCTGCTCGGCTTCCATGCACCGCGCGTGCAGGTCCCGCACCAGCTTCTCTGAGGTTTTGAGCTCCCGGTTGTTCTGGACCAGCATCTGGGCCTGCGATGCCACGTCTCCCGCCAGTTTCTGCTCCCTGCGGAGGGCGGTGTGCTGATGTTGCAGAAGGGGTGCGACGAGCACTATGCTGATGCTCATCAGCAGGGTGATCGACAGCCAGCTCGTCGCGGTATGCAGTCGGTATAGATAGGCAGCCTCCTTTGCTGATGCCGCCCGAAGCGACTCTCCGATGATCCGCAGCGATATCAGGATCCGCCCGTTTGGTGCTGCTGCCAGATCCCGCGTCGTCAAAACAAGGGTGCCGGGAACGAGGCGTTCCGGCGCCAACTGCCCAATGTGTTCGGCGCGCTGAACGAACTGATCGACCAGAGGGCCGATCTCACCGGCAATCCGGTTCAGCTCTGGATGGCGGTGCTGCAACTCCAACTCGGTTGCAATGATCGTGCGGAAGCGGTGATTGAGCGCGCGGAACTGACCAAGGTCACCTCGCATTTGCGCCTGAAGACGGCGAATGTAATGGGTGTTAGATGGTTGCGTGCGGATTTCGCTGATCAGGCTGCGCAGCGAAACCCCCAGATTCTGGAGCGCAAGTTCCTGCGCCAGGGTGCTGTCCTGAAGCTCCGCCAGGCCCTCGGTCTCGTTCTTGATCTCGCTGGAAAGGGCGAGGCTGATAAGCATCAATACAAGTTGCGCCGCAAAGGCAACGGCACAGGCAAAAGTCAGCCAGCCATGAGTCTTGAGGCGCGCGGCACCGGACATGCGTTGTTCTTCCGCAGTCTCTGGTGCGTCGGTTGCTGAACGCGTTGTCAGCGGAACCTCCCGGGAAATCTCTCTTTCTTTTCGCGTCGTCGGCAGTCGGCACGTAAGCAATTCAAGTTCATCAAACCGAATCGGATTCTAAACGTTTTCTAAGGATTTCCAAAAGCAATGAAACGGGTGTTGGCGCTCAAGGCCACCGCCTTCGCCGGGTTTCGACTTTCGTTCTGGGTATGAATGGCCCTACTGTCCCAGCGCGTGATCGAGTTTAGGGGGCTTGCTGTATGACGAGGGAACGAGGGGCGTTTGTCGGTGGGATCCACCGGGCTGGCGTCGCCGTGTTTCGTCTTTCTGGGCCAACCTCTGCGGTGCGATGATGAGCGCTACAAGGACCGCCATCAACCACCTCGCCCTGCGCCATTTCCGGTCCTACCGCGCGGTCGATCTGGACCCTGGCGGGCAGAGCGTGGCGCTCCATGGCCCTAATGGCGCTGGCAAGACAAATGTGCTTGAAGCCGTCTCCATGCTCTCGCCCGGGAGAGGGCTGCGCCGCGCCGCGACTGATGAGTTGGTGCGCAGGCCCGAAGCGCTGGGCTGGAAGCTCACCGCCGAGGTCGAGACCACCGAAGGCGATGTCGAGATCACCACGGCTGCCGAGGGCGCGGAGGCGTCCCGCCGAACAGTCGTCATCGACGACAAGAGCGCGCCGCAATCGGCCCTGGGCCGCCTGATCCGCATCGTCTGGCTGACCCCGGCCATGGACCGGCTGTGGATGGAGGCCGCAGGTGACCGGCGGCGCTTCCTGGACCGCATGACCCTCGGCTTTGATCCTGCGCATGGCGAGACCGTGCTGACCTACGAGAAAGCCATGCGGGATCGGAACCGGCTCCTGAAGGAAGGCTCCCGGGATGACGCCTGGCTCTCGGCGCTGGAAGGTCAGATGGCGCGGTCTGGCGCGAGGCTGGCACGTGCACGGGCCGAGGCCTTGTCCCGTCTGGTTGCCGCGCAAACCGAAGGAGGCGCTTTCCCCAAGGCCGATCTGACCATTGACGGGCCGTTGGAGGCGCAGTTCGCAGCGATGCCCGACGAGGACCTTGATCCGGCCGAAGGGGAGCAGGCTGCTGCTCTTGCGCAGGATTTGGCCCATTCGCGCCCCAGGGATGCCGCTGCTGGGCGGACGCTTTCCGGGCCTCACCGATCCGATCTTGAAGCCGTCTATGCGAAAAAGGCCATGCCCGCCCGCGCTTGCTCCACCGGCGAGCAGAAGGCACTGCTAATCTCGCTCTGCCTCGCCAATGCCCGCGCGCTGACGAC
>JBCDID010000372.1:0-3191 GCA_038749355.1 Pseudomonadota bacterium
CCGCCTGCAGCGCGCGAAGCGCCGACTCGCGACCCGAGCCCGGGCCCTGCACCATCACCTCGAGCGTCTTGACGCCGTGTTCCTGCGCCTTCTTGCCCGCATCCTCGGCAGCCATCTGAGCCGCATAAGGCGTCGACTTGCGCGAACCCTTGAAGCCCATATGCCCGGCGGAGGACCAAGAGATCGCATTCCCCTGGGCATCGGCGATGGTGATGATCGTGTTGTTGAAGGTCGAGTTCACGTGGGCCACGCCCGCCGTGATATTCTTGGAGACCTTGCGCTTCGTACGTGTGCGTTCGCGTGCCATGGGGCTCTCTTATTTCTTCTTGCCGGCGATCGGCTTGGCGGGACCCTTGCGGGTGCGTGCATTGGTGTGGGTCCGCTGACCACGGACCGGCAGGCCACGGCGATGGCGAAGGCCACGGTAGCAGCCGAGATCCATGAGGCGCTTGATGTTGACCATGCGCTCACGACGCAGGTCACCTTCGACCATCAGGTTGGCGTCGATATGCTCGCGCACTGCCAGCACTTCGGCGTCGGAGAGCTCGTTCACGCGGCGCTCACGGGCGATCCCGCAGGCGTCGCACACCTCTGCGGCAGTCGTGTTGCCGATCCCATGGATGTAGGTCAGCGCGATGTGCACGCGCTTGTTCGTCGGTATGTTAACGCCAGCAATGCGGGCCACGGGGCTCTCCGTCTCTCATGCGGCCATCCGGCCGACTCTCCATCTGAGGAAGCGCGCATTTATAGTCAGGGGTAAGTTTCGGTCAACCCACTAATTTCGCGTACTTCCGGTTCCTTGTTTCTCGGGTCTCAGAGGCCCAGCGCCGCGGCGATGGACGTGGTCACGTCGTCGATATCTGCCATGCCGTCGACGGTCTTCAGCTTGCCGGTGCCGCTGTAGTAATCGATCAGCGGAGCGGTCTCGGAGTGGTAGACCGCGAGGCGCTCCCGAAGCGTCTCCTCGTTGTCGTCGGCACGGGCGCCGCCTGTCTGAGCCGCGCGGGTCTTGATCCGCTCGACCAGCAGTTCGTCGCGCACCTGCATCTCGACAACAGCGTCCAGGTTCAGGCTCTTCTCGGCCAGCAGTTTGTCCAGCGCCTCGGCCTGCGCCGTGGTCCGTGGGAAGCCGTCAAAGATCACGCCGCCCTTGGTGTCCGGCTCATCCAGCCGGTCGGAGACGATACCGATCACGATCTCGTCCGAGACCAGTTCGCCCGCGTCCATCACCGCCTTGGCCTTCAGGCCGATCTCGGTCCCGGCCTTGACGGCGGCCCGCAGCATGTCACCGGTCGACAACTGCACCATACCGTGGCCGTCCATCAGAATCTTGGCTTGCGTGCCCTTGCCCGCCCCCGGCGGTCCCAGCAGAATGATGTTCATCAGGCGTTTTCCCCTTTGCGCCGCTTACCGCGGATTTTCTGCTTCGCAATCAGGCCTTCGTACTGGTGGGCCAGCAGATGGCTCTGAACCTGCGTGATCGTGTCCATGGTCACGGAAACAACGATCAGCAGGGACGTTCCCCCGAAATAGAATGGCACGGCGAGTTCGGCACGCAGGACCTCGGGCAACAGACAAACCGCGATCAGGTAGATTGCGCCGACGACCGAGAGACGCGTGAGCACAAAGTCCAGGTACTCTGCCGTCCGCTTGCCAGGCCGGATGCCGGGCACGAAGCCGCCCTGCTTCTTGAGGTTGTCGGCCACGTCTTCCGGATTGAAGACCACCGCCGTGTAGAAGAACACGAAGAATCCGATCAACAGTGCCATTGCCAGCATGTATGCGGGCTGGCCCGGGCCGAGGAACGCCGCCATCTGCCCAAGGAAGCCTGCCTCGCCGCCCGAGGCGGCAAATCCGGCAGCCGTGGTCGGCAGCAACAAGAGCGACGTCGCGAAGATCGGCGGGATCACCCCGGCCGTGTTCAGCTTCAGCGGCAGGTGAGAGTTCTCACCGCCATACATTTTATTGCCGACCTGCCGCTTGGGATACTGGATCAGAATCCGGCGCTGGGCGCGCTCGATGAACACAACCGCGTAGATCACGGCGACGGCCATCACCATGATGCCGATGATGGCGATCGTGGCCAGCTGTCCGGTGCGGCCGAGCTCGAAGAACTGGGCCAGGGCCGCTGGAAGTTCCGCGATGATGCCTACGAAGATGATCAACGAGATCCCGTTGCCGATGCCGCGCGCGGTGATCTGCTCACCAAGCCACATCAGGAACATGGTACCGCCAACCAGCGTGATCACAGTGGTGGCAATGAAGAAGGGTCCGGGGTTTACGGCCAGTCCCTGGCTTTGCAGCCCGATCCCCAGCCCGTACGCCTGCACGGTTGCCAGCAGCACGGTACCATAGCGGGTGTACTGGTTTATCTTCTTGCGCCCGCTCTCGCCCTCTTTCTTCAGCTGCTCGAGCGACGGCACCATGGACGTCGCGAGCTGCATGATGATCGAGGCGGAGATGTACGGCATGATGCCGAGCGCGAAGATCGCCATCCGGGCCAGCGCGTTGCCCGTGAACATGGAGGCCATGCCCAAAATACCGCCCTGCGTCTGTTGGACGAACTGGTCGAGCATCTGGCCGTCGATCCCGGGGATCGGAATGAACGTGCCGAGTCGATAGACGATCAGAAGCCCCAGCGCGAAGAGGATCCGGTTCTGGAGGTCCTTGGCTTTGCCAAAGGCGCTCCAGCTCATGTTGGCGGCCATCTGGTCGGCGGCGGATGCCATGCGCTACTCCCTACCCGTGTTTCGGACGGATGTATGTGTCCGGGTGCGGATTGACTAGCCCCAGCGTCACTCTGCGGCCGGCGCGGGGGCCGAGACAGTCAGCTTGCCACCTGCGGCTTCGACTGCGGCCACGGCGGACTTGGAGGCCCCGGTGACGGTCATGTCGACCTTTGCGGAGATCTCTCCCCGGCCCAGAACGCGGACCCCGTCCTTGACGCGGCGGATCAGACCGGAGGCGACCAGCGCGGCCTCGTCGATCGGTGACTTGGCGTCCAGCTTGCCCGCGTCGATGAAAGCCTGGATCGCCCCCAGGTTCGTCACCGCGTAGGTTTTGGCGTTCGGGTTGTTGAACCCACGCTTCGGCAGACGACGGTGCAGCGGCATCTGACCGCCTTCGAAGCCCTTGATCGCCACGCCCGAGCGCGACTTCTGACCCTTGACGCCCCGCGTCGCGGTCTTGCC
>JBCDID010000373.1:0-3185 GCA_038749355.1 Pseudomonadota bacterium
CAAGTCAAAAGCTCTTCTTCGAATCGCTGATCGAGCGAGCAAAGCGATTATAAGACTTCAAGAGGAGATTCAATTGCCCGAATCGTTGCGCCGTTTCGAGAACATATGGGTTCCAAACATCACTGATCGAATAAAAAAGGTAGAGAAACAGATTGCCTCCTTGGGTGAATAGAATGCAGCACCCTATACCGTAAATTGCATTAACGAACCATGCGCGCCCACAGATGTGGGCGCTTACTATTCGTTAATTCAATTGCCTCGGTTTTTTCAACCTGTGATTGACTGTCCGTGCAACTTGCTCTCGGATATGGGGGCATGGGCTGCGCGCACTCGTGTTGTGCATCTGCCCGAGCAGGACACCACCGATTTCGAGAAGTGTCTCTATGCGACTGACGCGCCGCTCTATGTGGCCGCCGGGTTCACGGGTCGCCGTGTCGATCACATGCTGGCCGTCTTTCACGCCATGCTGCGCCGGTCCGAAAAGCGCGTGGTGCTGCTGGGCGAGGAGGAAGCCATGGCGCTGGTGCCGCCCGGGCGGCCCTTTGCAATGGATCTGGAAGTCGGCGCGGTTGTTTCCTTCTATCCGTTGCTGCCCGCGCGCGGCACTATGTCCGAAGGGCTGGAGTGGTCCGTGGATGGCCTCGCCCTGGCGCCTGGAGAGGCAATCGGGACCTCGAACCGCGCCGTGGCGCCCCGCGTTGAGGTGGGGTTTGATGCCCCCGGAGTGTTGGTGCTGGTCGCACGACAGTGTCTCGGCGCGCTGATCGAGGCCGTGCGCTGACCGGTTAAACGGCCACGAAAGCTGGCGCTTTCGTGATTAGGTCTCTGGCGCCCGGAACGACCCCATTACACGTGAGCCGTCGTCGAGGAGTGGCTGCAGGTCTTTCATGAGGGCGTTTCGGCTCGCATCCGGTGTCGTCCCCGACGTGTCGAGCGTCAGGCGTGCTCTCGCATATGCCGGTGCGCGTGCAGCGAGGATGGCGCGAAGCTCGTCCATGGCCTGCGGATTGCCGCGCATCGGGCGGTCGTCCCCCTGCGCCCGAACCCGCGCCATGTGCTCCTCCGGGCTGGCGCGGAGCCAGACGGTCAGGAACCGATTCAGCAAGAGCTCGTAGGTATCCGGCTCCGCGACCATGCCGCCTGCTGCCGCGAGGACCATGGGCGGGCCATCCGCGAGGCTTTCCAGTGCCGCGCGTTCCCGGCGCCGGTATGCTGCCTCGCCGTAGAGTGCCATCACCTCGCCTGCCGGAATCCCGGCATCCTGAGCAATCACGCCATTGAGTTCGCGGAACGGCAGGCCAAGCGTTTTGGCGAGCATCGGGCCCAGTGTGGACTTGCCCGCGCCCCGAAGCCCCGTCAGCGCGATCCGCCCGCCCCGGCCTGCGCCCGGCTCGAGAATCCGCGCGACCTCCGCCCGTTCGGCGGCCGAGGCGCCCGACAGCCGGCCGATCAGCGGATCGGGCTCCGCTATCAGCTGGGTCAGTGGCACCTCCAGTGCGTCCGCGATGCGGGCGAGGACCTGTATGGACGCGTTCCCGGTCCCGCCTTCCAGCTGTGCGAGATACCGCTCGGACACGGCGGCGTGAAGCGCAAGCGCCTTCCGGCTCTGGCCCGCGGCCTCGCGGCGCGCACGGATCCGTTCGGCAATGCCGCGGAGCAGCGGATCGGGGGCGGGCGGGCTGTCATCGGGCATCTCTGTCCCCTGTGACTGACGGCGTGGCCTGGCTTACGCGTGGTGCAGTTTCACGTACTCGAAGTCGCCCGGCTTGTTGTCAATGCCGACGCGCGGCGCCGCGATCCAGCCGGCATACTTGCCGGGCTCGTAGCAGGGCACCATCAGCGAGTTGATATAGTCCGCGTCTGCATTGTTCGGCAGCCAGTCGTCGCGCTTCGCATCCCACGTGGCCTGGTCGATGATCGTGCCCTCGGGGTCCACCGGGACGTCCTTGAACGCACCGATCTGGCGATTGAAACCCTCATGCGGCAGCGTCATCTGGAAGTCGACGCCCGTCTTCTTGATGGTCAGGTTCCAGCGCTTCAGGCCACCGCTCGCGTCCTTCACATAGTCGTCGCGCAGACGCATGTTGATGGCCGAGAGCGCGGGCACGTCCGTGGTCCGGATCTGTCCGTCAACGATCTGGCTGACCGGGTAGGTCGCCCCGTCAAGCCGATGATCGTCGTCGATCCGGGCCTCCTGATAGCGACCCTTGATGCCCGAGTTGAACGCGTTGGCGGCGTTAGTGGACACTTCCGAGCCAAAGAGATCGAGGCTGAGCGTATAGTGCAGGTTCAGTTTCTTCTGGATGGTGGGCAGATCGATCACGCCCAGCGCGCGCACGGCCTTGATGTCATACGGGTCCTCGATCCCGGTGTCCTTCATCGCCTCGCAAGTGCGTTGGATGATCCGCCCCACGCCCGTCTCGCCGACGAACATGTGGTGCGCCTCCTCCGTCAGCATGAACCGGCACGTGCGCGAGAGCGGGTCGAAGCCGGATTGCGCCAAGCTCTCCAGCTGCATCTTGCCGTCCCGGTCCGTGAAATAGGTGAACATAAAGAACGAGAGCCAATCGGGCGTGGACTCGTTGAAGGCCCCCAGCATCCGCGGGGCCTCATCAGAACCCGACGACCGGCGCAGGAGGTCATCCGCCTCCTCTCGCCCGTCGCGGCCGAAGTACTTTTGCAGCAGGTAGACCATGGCCCAGAGGTGGCGGCCTTCCTCGACATTGACTTGGAAGAGGTTGCGCATGTCGTAAAGGCTCGGGGCCGTGAGCCCGAGATGGCGTTGCTGTTCGACGGAGGCAGGCTCCGTATCGCCCTGGATCACGATCAGGCGGCGGAGCATCGCGCGGTGCTCGCCGGGGACCTCCTGCCACGCGGGCTTGCCGACATCCTCGCCGCACGGGATCGTCCGATCCTCGATCTGCGGCGCGAGCAGGATCCCCCAGCGGTATTCCGGCATCTTCACGTAGTCGAACTTGGCCCAGCCCTTCGGGTCCACCGAGACCGCGGTGCGCAGGTAGACGAGGCTTTCCTGAAAGTTCTGTGGGATCAGGTCGTTCCACCAGTTGATGTAGCCGGGGTGCCATTTCTCTAGCGCTTTCAGCACGCGTTTGTCCGAGCTGAGCCCGACATTGTTCGGGATCATGGTGTCATAATCGACGTTGATCAGGTCCAGCATATGTGTC
>JBCDID010000374.1:0-3162 GCA_038749355.1 Pseudomonadota bacterium
CACCGGACTGCACTTCTGCGCCTGCGTCGGTGGCCGCGTTGATTGCTGGCATCAGGATCTGGCGGGTTGGAAGGGTCGATAAGGCGACCAGCCCAAGCAAGAAGCCTGAGGCCGGGTCTGCCATGCCGACCAGTAATGCTGCCAACGCCGCAGTCACCATCACGAACATATAGAAATGCGGAAAGGCCCGTCGAATTGTCGGTCCCGCCACGTCCGCAGGCAGCGCGGAGAATATGAACGCGGCAAAGCCGAACGCGTAGAGCACCATGCCACCGAACAGCAGGGCCGTCACCAGAAGCGCCAATGTCTCCATCAGTTGGTCTCCTTTTTGCGTCTGATCCGCGGGACCGCGTAGGGCACCTCCCGGCAGTAATGATCGAAGCGAGCGCCGTATCGGGCAGCAAACCGGCGTTCCTTCAGCATGGGCGCCAGTAGGCAATAAGTCGTGTAGCTTAGAGCGATGGCTAGCTGGTCCGGGGTCCAGACGGGCACCGTCCAAAGCGTCAGCGCGAACGCCACATAAATCGGTTGCCGGATCACTCGGAAAAGGCCCAGGTCCGGCATGTCCGGAAACACGGGTTTTACGCGCGCCATCAGAGACATCCAGCCCAACGCACCGGACTGCACTTCTGCGCCTGCGTCGAAGCTGGCCTTGGCCAAGAGAATCCATGCCGATGCGTAGGCGGCGCATATGAACCAGAAGATCGCGCCCTCCGCTTGCCACCAGATGGTCCCGGATGGCGTCCAAAGCGTGAAGAGCGCAAGGAGTTGAACCGATGCAATCAACGCGTAGGTTGTCGTTGCCAGGGTCTTCCCATGCGGACCGGGGATCAACCGTGCCAGGAACCGACCACCTGGCCCGGTCAGCAAAGCAGAGTGGACAAGTGGGAACTGCAAGATCAAAGCGGCATTCGCGATCGCGGCCCAGGGCCAGGGAACGGCGCCAAGGCTCTCGCTCATGCCGAAGAACATCGCGGTCGTCATCGCGAGCACTGCCACGGCGAAGACAAGGTGACATGCGATGCCCATCGAGAGCGCCAGCATGATGCGCGTTGCACCGCCAGGTGGCTGCGCTGCGTTCGCGACCAACGCGAGCAGCCGTGTGATCCTCGGGTCCTCGGTGATCACGCCGCGTCCAGCTTTCCAAGGATCTGCGGGATCTTCTGTTTCACCTTGAAGAACCCTGCGGTGGCGTAGGGCCAGACCGCGTCGTCCCAAGGGCGGCGCCATTCCGTAAGCGCAATCCCTTCGGCATTCAGCGCCGGTGTTGCGGTATCCAGCCAATCGCGGAGCGGTCCTCTGGTGACGAAGGGTGTCGCAATCTGGCGTGCCCCCGCCTTCGCCGCCCAACGGGCAAGCAATTTTGGGTCGCCTGCGGTCACCGGTTCTGCATCCAGCCCAATGCGAAACGCACAATCGGCCAGTGAACCCTCTTCGAACGCAACAACGTCATCGGACACGTCTCGGGCGGACCGCAATCGGCTGGCAGGCAGGCTACCAACTGCGCAGAGCTCCAACTGGTCCGGTGCGAAGCTCTCGAGCAAGCAGTCTTCTTCTGTGATCAACAGCGCGGTAGGCGCATTGGGATCCGGTGCGACTGTGGGCCTGATCGGCTCGACCGGGGGCAAGCCATCGGGTTCCGTGTGCTCCAGGGATTGCACATCCTCCGCCAGGTCCGCATCTCGCGGGGTAAACCGCTGGTTGGTGAACTTCGCGATGTTCCAAGCCTTGGCCTCGTAGACCTTGCCGCGGGTGTGCAGCCCCGCGACCCAACGCCAGCTGAGTGTATTCGACGCCGGATCCCCGTCCAGAAGATGCCGCAGGAAGAAGTCCGCGCCGATCCGCCAGGACAGGCCAAGAGTGAAGATCCAGATAGAGGAAAACCACATTCGCGAATGGTTGTGCAGGTAGCCAGTCTCAACCAGCTCCTCGACCCAGGCATCGAAGCATTCCAGCCCCGTTGCACCTGCCTCCGCCGCTTCCACCCGCTTGCGCAGCCGGCGATCATCATCCATCGCGAACAGGTCCGCAGAGAGGCCCGTGCGGTAATCGTCCCAGACCCGAGGGCGGCGTTCCAGCCAGCCCTTGAAGTAACTCCTCCAAAAGACCTCTTGGATGAACTTCTCAGCCCCATCGAGCCCATGCTGCTCTGTCGCGGCGTTGACCAGTTCTTCTTCGGTCACCAGTCTCCTGCGCACATAAGGTGAGAGGCAGGAGACTGCCTTGTGGCCTCCCGCACCGCGATCATAGTTCCGCCCGGACGCATAGCTGAGACCCATGCGCGGTGCAAAGTCCTGAACAAGCTTGAGGGCGTGATCTCGTGTCGGGGTGTGCAAAGGGGCACTCCTGTCTGGTTTCTCCGCAGAGATGTTGCAGCACTCTGCTCGGTCCAGAGGCTGCGCCAATCTGCGCAAACAGCGCGCCACGCGGGGCCTCGTCGTCCTGCGATGCAGAGCCATATCTGGGGCGATGAAGTTCCCACGCCTGAATATCCTGGTGACCGTTGCCGCCGCCGCGATTGCTGTACTTGCAGTGATCCGCCTCGAAGCTGCACGCGGTGGAGTGGAGATAGAACACCGGCACCTCGGCGAAACGCCTGTCACCGTTTATCGGGGGGACATCTCAAGTGGATCGTTGGTCGTCGTCTCGCACGGATTTGCAGGGTCGCGCCAGATGATGGAGTCGATCTCGCTGACACTTGCGAATTCCGGACACACGGTGGTGGCTTTCGACTATCTGGGGCATGGTCGTCACTCCCGCCCGATGTCCCCCGACATCCGCTCGCTGACCGGCACGACGGAGGATTTGGTGCGTCAGACACTGGATGTCGTCGAACGCGCACGTGGGTTGATCGACGCAGATGAGGTGGCTCTCATTGGCCACTCAATGGCTACAGATGTTGTCATACGCGCGGCTGAGAGGCTTCCTGGCGTCGATGAAGTTGTCGCCATCTCCATGTATTCGGAGGCGGTAACCTCCCAGCATCCTAAGCGCTTGCTGGTTGTGTCCGGGGAGCACGAGACGCGACTGCGGGAGTGAACCGCGCCGGGTTTGCCGGAGGCTGATTGATCTTAGTTACGCGGCCATGTCTGATGTTTCCAGAGCCGCGTAGTAGTTTGCTTCGGCCTCTGCTGGTGGAATGTTTCCGATGGGCTCGAGAAG
>JBCDID010000375.1:0-3097 GCA_038749355.1 Pseudomonadota bacterium
AAGCCCGCATCCGCAAACGTATGCAACAACGGCAGGGTGTGGCGTCCGATCTGCCGGCTCCTGGTCCCGGCGATGGGGCAGGCTCGCAAAAAGGCGCCAAATCTGGCAAGGGCAGCGCGCTGCCTGCGCTTCGCCCAGATCTGAAGGCCGACACGCCTGCGTTGCGCGCGGAACGGGTCGAGGCGATCCGCCGTGACCTCGTGCGCCGCCGCCGCCGAAAGGGCGGGGGTATGCTGCTCAATCTCTGGCTGTTCGTGTTGTTGCCGACGGCGCTGGTTGCCTGGTTTATGTGGTTCAAGGCTTCCGAGCTCTACAAATCCGAATCCCAGTTCATGGTACAGAGCGCGGCCGGAAGCAGCGGGGGCGGAGGCGGGATTCTGGGCTTGCTTGGGGGTGGCGGCGGTGGCGGTCTGTTCGACCCAAATGCTGTTTACAATTTCGTTAACTCCCGCGATGTGCTGAAGCGTTTGGATGCCGAGCACGGCTGGATCGCGCATTTCCAGCAGCCACAGCTCGACTGGTGGCATCAGCTGCCAGGTGATGCGAGCTTTGAGGATGCCTACAGCTCCTACACCTCCTTCACGACCGTCAGCTATGACCCGACCGAGGGGATGCTAGAGCTGAGCATGGTGGCCGCAGATCCCGAGACGGCGCATCGGTTCTCGTCTGCAGTGATCGGCTATGCGGAGGAGATGGTGAATCGGCTTTCCGACCGGATCCAGGCCGATGCAGTACGTGACGCAGATACCAACCTCGTTGAAGCGGAGGAACGCTTGCGACAGGCACAGGAGAACGTGGCCGAGCTTCAGAAGGCGTTAGATACGTTTACGGTCGAGGGCGAGGTGGCTGCAGAGATGCAGATCATCGGTGGGATGGAGGTCGAGCTTGAAGCCCTGCGCGGGCGCCAGGCCAACCTGCTCCGCGTGACGGGCAATACCGATCCACGTGTGCAGAGGATCACCAACCAGATTGCGACGCTCGAGTCTCAGATTGCCAAACGCCGGGAGAACATCACGGGCAGCAGCAGCGAGGATGCCAGTTCGCTGGCTGACATCAACCTGGCCATGACCAAGGCCCGGTTCGAGGTGGAGGCGTCGACTGCCATCTTCGGAGCCGCAGTTGAACGGCGCGAACTGGCGGTGGCAAATGCGCGCCAGCAGGGGCGATACTTGGAACTTGTTTCGTCACCGTCCATGCCGGACGAGGCCAACTATCCGAAGAAGATCGAGACCACTGCCCTTGCATTCTTCGCCTTCCTGGGGTTCTACATCATCGGGTCGCTGACCATCTCGCTTATCCGCGAGCAGGCCAGCATCTGACGAGAGCAGAAGCAGGATCCGGGAGAACCCAGTGGACCAGACTGTGCAGAAGACCGTCTCGGCCGGGACGGTTGCCTTCAGCAATTCCCGGCCTTTCGCGCTCATTTCCGGCCCGTGCGCAGCCGAGGGAACCCAGCATTCTGTCGACATCGCGGGCACCCTTGCCGAGGCGTGTGCCGTGCGTGACATCGGCTACGTCTTCAAGGCCAGCTTCGACAAGGCGAACCGGACCTCGGTTTCAGGGAAACGAGGCCTCGGTCTGGACGAGGGGCTGCGTGGGCTTCAGGCCGTGAAGGATGCAATCGGCTGCCCTGTTCTGACAGACGTCCATCTTCCAGATCAATGCGCGCCCGTGGCCGAAGTTTGTGACGTGCTTCAGATCCCGGCCTTCCTTTGCCGCCAGACGGACCTGCTGGTTGCCGCGGCGTCGACGAGCCGGGTCATAAACGTCAAGAAGGGCCAGTTCCTTTCACCTTGGGAGATGCCCAACGTGGCCGAGAAGATCTCGACTGCCGGAAACGACAACATTCTGCTGACGGAACGGGGGACTTCCTTCGGCTACAACACTCTGGTCACCGACATGCGTGCGTTGCCGCAGATGGCGGCCACGGGCTATCCCGTAATCTTCGACGCCACCCACTCGGTGCAACAGCCCGGCGGGCGTGGCGGGTCCTCGGGCGGGCAGCGGGAGTTTGCGCCCGTGCTGGCGCGTGCCGCCGCCGCGGTTGGGGTGGCCGGGTTCTTCATCGAATCGCACCCAGAACCGGACACTGCCCCTTCTGATGGGCCCAACATGATCCCGCTCAACGACATGCCTGCGCTGCTCGACGTCTTGCAATCCATCGACGCGCCTGCCAAGGCTTCTCCAGTCACTCTATAGTTTTTGCATTGCCGGAGGATCCCATGAGCATTGTCCCCCTTCACGAGGTGGAGGTGAACACCTTCGCCAGCCTCACGGTGCCGATGATCAAGCCCACCGGGTTCCGCGAATATGACGCGCGCTGGCGGTTCCCCGAGGAGATCAATCTCGAAGGAATCCAAGCCTTGGGTCTCGGCCTTGCCACGCAGCTGCACGAGGCTGGGCTTCCCGCTGTGGTCGCGGTCGGCAATGACTACCGGTCCTATTCGCTGTCCATCAAGCAGGCACTGATTGTGGGGTTGATGGCGGGTGGCGCCGAGGTGCGCGATATCGGGACCGCGCTGTCGCCCATGGCCTATTTCGCGCAGTTCGATCTGGATGCGCAGGCCGTCGCGATGGTGACTGCCTCTCACAATCCGAATGGCTGGACCGGCGTCAAGATGGGAATGGGGCGCCCGTTGACCCACGGCCCTGACGAGATGGGCCG
Organism: Pseudomonadota bacterium; assembly: GCA_038749355.1. GTDB lineage: Bacteria > Pseudomonadota > Alphaproteobacteria > Rhodobacterales > Rhodobacteraceae > Thermohalobaculum. The sequence goes on from JBCDID010000375.1 coordinate 2,666, forward strand.
ACTGAAAGAGATCGTGCTGGGCGGCGGAGGCGTCATGCGGGACGGCGGGCGGTTGGTCAAAGTGGAAGGCGTGCGGGAGCGTTACATCGCTGATTTGGTTGGCGAATTCCGCATGTCGCGCCCGTTGAAAGTCGTCTGCGCCACGGGCAACGGCACCGCCGGGGCCTTCGCGCCCGAAGTGTTGCAGAAAATCGGCTGCGATGTCGTGCCTCTCCATTGCGAACTCAACTATGATTTCCCACACTACAACGCGAACCCTGAGGCAATGGAGATGCTCCATGACATGGCGCGCGCGGTGAAGGAGTCTGGTGCAGATTTGGCGTTGGGGTTCGACGGTGACGGCGACCGCTGCGGTGTCGTGGACGACGAGGGTGAGGAGATTTTCGCCGACAAGGTGGGGGTCATCATGGCTCGTGACCTCGTCAATCTGCA
>JBCDID010000376.1:0-3071 GCA_038749355.1 Pseudomonadota bacterium
AGCATGCGGCCCTCTTTTCTGAGAACAAGCTCGGGCTCTTCCCGGTGGAGATCGAGACAGGTGACGAGATCATTGCGGGCTTCAACGACAAGCACCTGGATTTCCGCGTCTCGATCATGGCGCGGGACGGAGGCGTTTATCTGGCGACATGGGTGCATACGCACAACTTTGGCGGCAGACTCTATCTGGCCACCATCATGCCGTTCCACATTCTGATTGCCCGGAATGCGCTGGCGCGGGTTGCATCTACAGGAATGGGCTTGCGACCGACCGACAGCGTCGCCCACTAGAACAAACTTGCCTTACCGGGCTAAAGCACCCTCTCCATCCGCAGATGCGCTGGAAACCCATCGGCCATGAGAGGCAACACTCTGGTCTCGACGATCACGTCAAAGCCCATCCGACGATGAAGGTCGATGGCCGAATTGCCCTCGTAAACGTCGAGATGCACGCGTCCATACGCCGCCTCGCGGGCATTCTCGATGCAGTCGCGCAGCATTGCCTCCCCGATACCTCGCCTGCGATAAGCGTCATCCACAGCGAGGTTCTGGATGTACCAAGCATCTGCGGGGATCTCCGGCAGGGTCAGAAATCCATGGCGCGACCACCACGCGAAACCAACTCCGAACTGCTCTTCCGTGAGGAACCGCTGGGCTTGCAAAATGTAGGGTTCAATTGCAGCCGCTTGCTGAGAAGCATCAAAGCCAAGACAAATGCCCGCCAGCGTTTCTCCCATCCATGCCGCTCTTGCAAAGCGATATGAGAAAATCCCCGCATCCGACTGCCACTGCTTGGAAAGGTGCTGGAGTGCCAACGTATGATCTTCGCCATGTAGCGCGCCGAAGATATGCGGATCCGTCGAATGGATCAGCTTTGCAATGCGGTCTGGATCGACCGGGCGCGCTGCTGCGAGTTGGCACTCCATGTCATGCCCCCATGGGTGTGTCACCTGCCAGAGTAATCCGCCACATCTCCCGCCTGTGCCCATCATAGTCGTTGATGGCGACGTGCTGACAGCAGCGGTTGTCCCAGATCACCACCGTTCCCGGCGCCCAGCGGATACGGGTGGTGAACTCGGGTGCGATCTGGTGCTGGAAAAGATGTTCCAGCAGCCCCGCGCTCTCGGCCTCCGTCATTCCGTCAAATGCCACAGTATGCGCCCGGTTCACATAGAGTGCCTTCCGGCCAGTCTCCGGGTGTACACGCACCACCGGATGGGTAGCCGTCAGCACCTTGTCCGCATTGGTCAGCGCCATGGAGTTCGTGGACGCGTGGTTGATCCGAAGCTGCCCCGCATTCTTGGCTGAACTCGACACGCCGGAGAGCCCGTCCAGCACACTCCGCAGCCGCTCAGACAGTGTCTCGTAGGCGCGGTATTGACAGGCAAAGAGGGTGTCCCCCCCGACGGGCGGGGTTTCCCGCGCCATCAGGATCGTGCCCATGGGCGGCTCGGCCTTGTACGTCGTGTCCGAATGCCACATGCCTCCGAAATTCGAGGTCTGGTCGGCCTCCTTCACGATCACCGTGATCTCCGGGTGGATCTCATCGCCACGAGTGAACGGATAGGGCACGGGCTCGCCAAACCGCCGCGCCGCCGCCGCGAACCCATCCGCGTCGAGATCCTGATCCCGGAAGACCAGCACCTGATGCGCCAGGAACGCCTCATGCACCGCTGCAAACTCAGCCTCGTCCATGGCGCCAAGGTCCACTTCTGCAACCTCGGCTCCGAGCGCCCCGGCCAACGGACGGACCTCCAGACCAGCTCCCGTGATCGCATCCATGATAGCTCTCCGCTTGCGTCCCCGCGTATCCGACCTAGAGTATTCGAGAAGGCCACGGACACAAACCTGGCCGCCAATCCATCAGGGAGGGGATGGGATGCCGCACAAACCGGCCTCTGCCGCATTGGATCACGTTCGGGTTCTGGACCTGACACGGGTGCGCTCGGGCCCGACCTGTGTGCGTCAGCTTGCGGACTGGGGCGCGGACTGCATCAAGATCGAGATGCCAGAGGCGTTGGAGGCCGATGGTGCTTTGGGCGCGGGCCGGGCCACGTCGGACTTCCAGAACCTGCATCGCAACAAGCGCTCGCTCACACTGAACCTCAAGGATCCGGACGGGAAAGCCGTCTTCATGAAGCTGGTTGAGACCGCTGATGTGGTGGTCGAGAACTTCCGCCCGGACGTGAAGACCCGGCTCGGGGTCGACTATGATGCGTTGTCGGCGGTGAACCCCCGGATCATTCTGGCCAGCATCTCGGGTTTCGGACAGACGGGCCCTTACGCAACCCGCCCCGGTTTCGACCAGATCGCGCAAGGGATGGGCGGGCTTATGTCCATCACCGGCGCACCGGGTAAAGGCCCCATGCGTGTGGGTATCCCCGTGGCGGACCTGACGGCAGGGCACTTTACGGCGCAAGGCATCCTGATCGCCCTGATCGAACGAGAGAAGTCGGGCCGCGGCCAGTGGGTGCATTCGTCCCTGTTGCAAGCTCAGATTGCCATGCTGGACTTCCAGGCCTCGCGCTGGCTGATGGCCGAGGAGATCGCGCCCCAGACTGGCAACGAGCACCCGACTACGGTGCCGACGAACCTCTACCCCTGCTCGGACGGTGCGGTAAACGTCGCGGTTTCGGGCGACGTGATCTGGCGGCGGCTCTGCGATGCCCTGGGCAAGCCCGAATGGGCAGACAACCCGGACTACGTGGACGCGGCAAACCGCAAGAAGAACCGGGACGCACTGAATGTCGAGATCGCGGCGGTCACCGAGAGAATGACCATGGCCGAGGTGGTGGACACGCTGCTGGCCAAGGGCGTTCCGACAGGCCCCGCCTACAAGATCAACGAAGTCTTCGCCGACGAGCAGGTCCAGCACCTAGGCATGGCCGCCGATATCGACACCCTGCCCTTTGGCAAGACGCAGATGGTGGCGCAGCCGATCTCCATGAGCCGCACCAACACCTCCATGGCCGCCCACCCGCCGGACCGGGGCGAACAAACCGATGAGATCCTCGCGGACGCGGGCTACGATGCCCCCTCGATTGCTGATATGCGGAAACGAAACGTGGTCTG
>JBCDID010000377.1:0-3014 GCA_038749355.1 Pseudomonadota bacterium
CGTGCGTATGATGCTGATGAACGCCCATGACGACGAGGTCGGCGCATCTGTCCGCGAGATCCAGCAACACGGCCTACAGGCGGAACTGGAGCGGATCGTCGGCGATCCGGCCCGCGCCGCACTATTGATGGCAGTAATGCTCGGCTTCAGTGTCGCGGAAAAGAGCCTGCATCTCGGCGCGATCCCTGCGCCCGACACCGTGGACTACGAGGCACAGCTACGTCATCTGCTCGCATCTGCGCTCGCCTTCTAGCGCACCTGAACTTAGAGCAATCCGCGCGAACGGAAACTCAGATCCTCCGCCTTGCCGACGATCACATGGTCGTGGACGACGACACCCACTGCCTTGGCCGCCTGTTCGATCTGATTGGTCATATCGATATCGGCCTTGGACGGAGTGGGATCACCAGAGGGATGGTTGTGCACCAGAATGATCGCGCTCGCGTTCAGCTCCAATGCCCGCTTCACGACCTCGCGCGGATAGACCGGCACGTGGTCAACTGTTCCCTTGGCCTGCGCCTCATCGGCAATCAGCACGTTCTTGCGGTCGAGAAAGAGGATGCGGAACTGCTCGGTCTCGCGATGCGCCATGGCGGTCTTGCAGTAGTCCATGAGCTGGTTCCAGCTCGACAGCACGCATTTGTTCATGACGCGGGCGCGTGAGAGGCGCTGCGCCGCCGCCTCGACGATCTTCAGTTCGCAGATCACGGAGGGGCCGATCCCGTTGATCTCGGCCAGCCGGGGGATCGGCGCCGAGATCACGCCGTTGAAGTCCCCGAACATATCCAGCAGATGCTTCGCGATCGGCTTCACGTCACGCTGCGGGATGGCACGAAACAGCACGAGCTCCAGCATCTCGTAGTCCGCGACACTATCGGGACCTGCACGCAGGAATCGGTCGCGCAAACGCCCTCGATGCCCATGCGCCGAGTTGGGTTGGCGTCCAGGTCGGCGTCTGACCGGGGTCGGGACAAGCCCTAGATCAGGCTCCGATATCGCACCTGCTCCCAGACCTTCGACAACTGCATGATCGGCTGCCATGACCGACTCCCTTCTGAGGATCGGGAACAGAAGACCAGTGCAGTATTACCAATGGGTTACGATTGGGAGCCGCCTAGACGGCCGGGCGTTTCGGCGCCGATGGCGCGCGTTTGGGCGCAAAGCGCGTGGCGGGTGCCGCGTTGCTGTCCTCAGACTGTCCCGGGCGCGCGATGGGCGTGACGGCCTGCTGTGCAGTGGCCAGCGTTTCCGTGCCCGCGTTGTCAGCCTCCTCATCGAGAGCCTGCCGCACTGCGGGGTTCACCAGCGTCACCGGTTCAGGTGACTGCGGAGCGGCGTCCGCGGTCTGCTCCTCCGCCGGTTCGACCGCTGCCACCTCTGCTGGCGCGGTCTCAGCCTCTGCGGGTACTTCGGCCGTCTCCTCAGGCTTGGGGGCCGGCACCGCCGCCGCCAGCTTCTCGGTCGCGTCCTCTTTCTCCGAGGCGAGCTCAGTGGTCTCTTCGACCTCCGCCTCCTCGGGCAGATCCGGGCGCTGCTGAGGCAGCGGGACTTTGGCAGGCTCGGTCGTCTCCACGACCACCACTTCCAGCGCCTCAGGCTTCAAGTCGCTGAGGGCAACCGGGCCCGCCTCGACCCGACTCTCTGGTGCAGGCGCGCTCCGGGAACGCGACGCCAGAAGCGTCCGCGACTGGTAGGGTTCGTTGACCGGATCACGATTGGCGACCGCCAGCGTCTTCACCTGATCAACGAGGTGTCCCAGCATCTCTTCCTTACCGAGCGGGTTCGCGCGGAAGCCGGACACGGTGACCACGGCCAGCCGGTCGTTCACCTCGACAAAGCCCCGCCAGAAACGCTTGGACAGAACCGGCAGAACATCGTCGCCCTTGTCCTCAACCAGGACATACACCCCTTCGGACATCTGTCTGGTTTCCTTGACCTTCACGGCACTGGAGTCGGCGCCGCGTCCAAGTAGCTTCTTGCCCGCCGGGGTCTTCAGGAAACCCTCCAGCCCGTCGAGGCCATTGGAGCCATCGAACTTCGGATTGCCCGAGACGGAGACCGTGATGATGCCGGGCACAGAGGGCGGCAGTTTCAGCTCGCCACGCGCGCTGCGTTTGGACTTGTCAGGCGCCTTATCGAGCGCGCAATCGCCGATCAGCGCGAAGGCGGAGCGGGCAGACGCCTCCACCGAATCCTCAGCCAGACAAAAGCCCTTGGCAGGTTCGATGGCCACCTGCCGGCCCTTGGCCGAGATGACCGCCCGGTCCTCGCTGAGCGCTACGACGTGGTAGGGTTTCGTCCGGTCCAGTTCCGCACGCACATTGCTATAGCCGGCTTCCAGTGGAAACTGGCCTTCGCAACCGCTGATCACCTGCACCCCAACTAGCAGGGCCGATGTCAGCAGAAAACGCGTACGCAACTCAACCATCACTACCCCGGCTCTCTCAGAGGTCCGAATAGCAATGGCGTTCGCCCTTGCCACCCGGGTGCGTCACGGCGCCCTGCTGAGCTCCTCCAACAATTTGCGCATATTTCCACAGCGCACCGGCGCCGTAAATGGTCTCCCGGGGGCCTGACCAGTCCTTTTTCCGGGCGCGCAACTCCTTCTGGGTGAGCTTGACCTTGATGGTTCCCTTTTTAGCATCAATCTGGATGATATCGCCGTTCTGCAGCAGCCCGATGGGACCGCCCACCGCGGCCTCCGGCCCGACATGGCCGACGCAGAAGCCACGGGTCGCGCCCGAGAACCGCCCGTCCGTGATCAGCGCGACCTTGGACCCCATGCCCTGGCCCGAGATCGCCGCCGTCGTTTGCAGCATCTCACGCATGCCCGGGCCACCTTTGGGGCCTTCGTTCCGGATGACGATGACCTCGCCTTCTTCATACTCGCGCTTCTGGACAGCTTCGAAAGCCTCCTCCTCGCATTCGAACACCCGCGCGGGGCCTTCGAATTTCAGACGCTTCATACCCGCCACCTTCACGATCGCGCCTTCGGGGGCAAGGTTGCCGATGAG
>JBCDID010000378.1:0-3006 GCA_038749355.1 Pseudomonadota bacterium
CCCGTACAGCCCGGCTGGGCGACGGGACGATCGGTGTGCGTGCTCTGGACGCCTTGGGCGACACGGAGGTCGCGGCTCTTGGCCAGCCGCTCGGGAGCCTGCCTGTGGACCAGTCGCAGCCGCCCCCTGCCAAAGCGCCCTTGGCCTCGCCTGAGCCAGCGCCGCGGGCTGACGCGCCGACGACCGTTGCACGTGCAGCACCTGCGGAGACTTCCTTGCCCAACCAGGTCGCCCCGGCTGCTCCAGAGGGAGAGGCTGGTGTCCAGCAGGCGGCTCTGCCCAGCACCATAACGCAGGAATGCGTCGTCCCGCCTTCTACCGCGATCGACGTGATGCGGGCCGGTCGGACCCGTCTGAGCGTGGCTGCTCCCTGTCACGCTGGCACTGTGGCCGAGCTCAGCTACTCGGGTATTCGATTTGCCCTGCCGCTGAACGAGAAGGGGCAGGGCGAGATCATGACGCTCGGCTTCGAGGCCAATGCGCAGGCGCTGCTGACGTTCGCGGATGGTCACAAGATCGACTTCGACCTGCCGTTCAAAGGCGTCAACCGAGTCGCTCGCGTAGCCCTTGTGTGGGACATGCCTGTGAACCTGGAGCTCAACGCGCTGGAGTTTGGAGCGCCTACCGGGACGGACCGGCACGTGAGGCCGGACAACCGCCGCACCTTCCGGGATGTGCGCCGTACTGGTGGCGGGTTCCTCCATAGCTTCCGGAGCGCTGGCGGGCTTGGTCAGAACACGGATGTCTACAGCTACTACAAGCGGGCCGGTGGCGCGCAGGGCGTCGTGCAGATGATGATCGATTTCGCCAGCCGCAACCGTGAGCAGCTTGACGGAACTTGCGGAGATGGTGCCTTGGCCGCGCCACAATTCCTTGTCATCCGTTCTGACAGCGGTCAGGTGGAACGCCCGATTCTGCGGCGTCTGGCTGCACTGGATTGTTCAGAAGTCGCACTAGAAACTGGCGATAAACGCTTGATTTCTGAGGGAATTGCGGATTTACTGATCCAGTAACCATTTTTATGGTCGCAGTTCTGGCGATGGGGACGGGGTCAGGTATATGAACATCTGGAAATCCTTAGCCGTGTCGGCATGTGCCACTCTTGCTTTGTCCGTGGCGGCGTCGACATCTGTGCTTGCGCAAACCGGCGGTTCGGTGACGCTGAAATCCTTCGACGGGTTCACGCAGTTACGCGGCAATCTGGTCGACTTCGATGGCAGCACCTACACGATCGAGACGGTTCTCGGTGTCATTCAGGTCGATGCGCTGCAAGTGAACTGCGAGGGGGAGGCGTGCCCGCAGGACATCCTGTTCGGCGCCAACTTCGGGATCCACGGCTCCAACACCGTCGGGGCTGAACTCATGCCCGCCCTGCTGGAGGGCTATGCAGATACGCTTGATGCCGAGCTTGTAATCGAGGTCGGCCAGGGCAGCGAGGAGCGCACCGCCCGCATCATCCACGAGGATGGTCGTGAGATGGCGGCGATTGATCTGCAGTCCAAGGGCTCATCCAGCGGTTTCCGCGGGATCGGCGGCGGGGTGGCCGAGATTGCCATGTCCTCGCGCCGGATGCGTGACCGCGATCTTTCCTCCCTTGCGCCGGCAAACATTGGCGAGTTGCGCGACACCGAGAGTGAGCACATCATCGGCCTCGACGGTCTGATCGTCATCGTCAATGAGCGAAACCCGGTCAAGTCGGTGTCGCTGGAGGAACTTGCGCTGATCTTCTCCGGCACGCTGACCAACTGGTCTCAACTCGGTGGCCCGGATGCGCCCATCAGCATCTATGCGGGTGATGACAGCACGGGCACGTTCCAGACCTTCGGCTCGCTCGTGCTCTCGCCGTTTGCAGTGGACGTGGCACCCGCCGCGCGCCGCTTCGTCAACAATATCGAGCTCTCCGACACAGTGGCCAACGATCCGAACGGGATCGGCGTGACGGCGGCCGCCTATGAGCGCGCGTCGAAGGCCCTGCCAATCCGGCAGGAGTGCGGGATCCTGTCCTATCCCACGTCCTTCAGCATGAAGGCCGAGGAATACCCGCTGTCGCGCAGGCTTTATCTCTACACGCCGCCATCGGGTCTGTCGGTGCATGCCAAGCAGTTGGTTGAGTTCGCAGCATCCGACGAGGCGCAGCCGCTTCTCGAAGAGGCCGGTTTCGTGAACCAGAGCGTCGAGGCGGTTTCGCTGGACGATCAGGGTGGGCGGATCTTGCACGGGCTCTTGGATGAACCCGAAGTGCCGCTGCAGGAGTTCCGCTCCATGCTGTCGGATCTTCGCCGTGCGGAGCGCGTCTCGATCACGTTGCGCTTCACCTCCGGTGGCTCGCGTCTGACGCCCAAATCGCAGCGGGACCTCGAACGGTTGGCGACGCTGATCGCCAATGGCGAGTTCGGCGACAAAGAGATCCTGCTGGCGGGCTTCACGGACTCCGTTGGCCAGTTCGCCCTGAACCGCGGTCTTTCGCAGCGCCGTGCATCGGCGGTCGAGACGGAGCTCCGGGCTTCGGTGCCGCAGGGCGCGCTGGACGGGATCACCATTCAGTCGCTCGGTTACGGAGAGCTGCTGCCAGTGGGCTGCAACACCAGTGCCCAGGGCCGCGGCGCCAACCGGCGCGTTGAAGTCTGGCTGCGCGATCCTGCCTAGGCCGTCTACCGTTTACGGGACGGAACAGGGGGCACGAATCCTCGGCCTGTGCTAGGCCTCCTCCAATCACTGCTCAGGCAGCATTCAGGAGGAGGCTAGAATGGCTCGGGATATTGTAATCCTCGACGGCGCACGCACGGCAATTGGCACCTTTGGCGGATCGCTCGCAGGTGTTGCCCCCATCGACACAGCGGTGCATGTCACCAAGGAGGCGCTGGCGCGCTCCGGTGTCGAGGGTGCGCAGATCGGCCATGCCGTTTTCGGTCACGTGATCAACACCGAGCCACGCGATATGTACCTATCCCGCGTTGCCTGCATCGAGGCCGGCATCCCGGACACCACGCCCGCCATGAACGTCAA
>JBCDID010000379.1:0-2982 GCA_038749355.1 Pseudomonadota bacterium
CAGGCGACCATATCGTCGATCAGGCGGTGCTCGTATGTGATGCCCTTCTTCTTGAATTCTTCTTCAAATTCAGCCTCGTAGATCTCCTGGAAGAGCTCGAGGAAGCGGCCATCGTACTGCTTCAGGATCGTGTTCTTGGTCGACATGTAGACCGGCCAGCCGAGGTTCAGGCCGTAGTTCATCGACGCCCGGGCGAAGTCCTTGATGGAGTCGTCGAGGTTGTACATGGACATGAAGACGCCGGAGGAGGGGGCGTTGAAGACCTCGCGCTCGTCCACGGTGCCGTCCTCACCCACGAACTTCATGGTCAGCTTGCCGGGTCCGGGGAACTTCAGGTCCGTCGCGCGGTACTGGTCGCCGAAGGCATGGCGCCCGATCACGATAGGCTGCGTCCAGCCGGGCACGAGGCGCGGCACATTCTGACATATGATCGGCTGGCGAAAGACGACGCCGCCGAGGATGTTGCGGATGGTGCCATTGGGCGAGCGCCACATCTGCTTCAGGCCGAACTCCTCGACCCGGGCTTCGTCCGGCGTGATGGTGGCGCATTTGACGCCGACGCCGACTTCTTTGATCTTCTCGGCAGCGTCGATGGTGATCTGGTCATTGGTCTCGTCGCGCGCCTCGATCCCGAGGTCGTAGTAGAGGAGGTCCACGTCGAGGTAGGGCAGGATGAGCTTGTCCTTGATAAACTGCCAGATGATCCGGGTCATCTCGTCGCCGTCGAGCTCGACGACCGGGTTTTCTACCTTGATCTTGGACATGGGGTCCCTCCGCTTTGACCTTGACGAATCTGGCGCGGACACTAGGGCCAATGACGCGCCGCAGCAATGGCGGGTTTGCATGCAATTGCATGCAATGGCGTCGCAGTTTGGAAGAGGAGGCTGGGATGGGACAGCTCGTGCTGCTAGGCGACAGCATGATCGACAATGCAGCGTACGTGGCTGAGGGCGAGCCGGATGTGCCGACGCAGCTTCGCGCAGAGCTGCCGGGCCACGAAGTCGTGATGCGGGCCGTCGATGGCTCGATGGCGCGCGATGTCTCCGTTGCTTTGAACAGCGCTCGGGTGCCGGAAGAGGCGCGGGTGCTGCTCAGCGTTGGCGGTAACAACGCGCTCGACCAAATCGGCATCCTCGCTGATCCGGACGAGAAGGCTACGGCTGAGGTGCTTGTCCGCATGGGACGCGTGCGGGAGGCGTTCCGCGCCGAATACGTCCCAGTTCTCGAGGCACTGGTCGGCCGGCGGGTGTTGGCCATGACCATCTATAACCCGTTGTTCGGGTCGGGCGAGGCGGACTTGCAAGCGCCCGCCGAGAGCGCGCTCACCTACTTCAATGATGTGATCCAGCAGGAGGCGCTGGCGCGCGGCTTCTCGGTGCTGGACATGCGGCGGCTTTTCAATGATCCAGCGGATTACGCGAATCCGATCGAGCCGAGCGCGCAGGGCGGGGCCAAGATTGTTCGGGCGGTCGCGAACTGGGTCCGTCAGTGAGCAAGGAGACGCCGCAGGAACGGGGCTTACGTATGGGGCTGGAGACCCTTCAGGGCGGGCGTGCACAGGGGTTCTTCTCACCCTATCGTTACGCGGATCGGGTTTCCGCGCCCGAGGGCTACCCCGAACTGGAGGCAGTGTTCCTCGCGGCCGAGCCTGCCATGGAGTGCGTGCTCGACCGGATTGATGCGAACGCCGACGCATTGGCGGCGCTTGCGGGGCCGCCCCCCATGCCGCGCTGGGATCAGAGCTGGTTTCCACGGCTGGACGGTGCTGCGACCTGGGCTGTGGTGTCTGAGGCCCGCCCTGCACGGATTATCGAGGTCGGTTCCGGGCATTCGACCAGAATGCTGGTCCACGCTGCTCCCAAGGCTGCGATCACCTGCATCGACCCGCAGCCCCGCGCCGATATCTCAGCGCTCGGCGTAGAGACGGTGCCGCGTGTACTTTCGCAGGACGATGTTGCTCGGTTTGCTGCGCTGGAGGCGGGTGACGTGGCGTTCTTCGACTCCAGTCACATCCTCTGGCCCGGCACGGATGTGGACATGATCCTGAACCGCATTCTGCCGGCTCTGCGCCCCGGCGTGCTGGTCCATATCCATGACGTGCTGCTGCCGGATCCTTACCCGGCCGAGTGGGATTGGCGCGGATACACCGAACACAATGGGCTTTCCGGCTGGCTATGCGGACGGACGGAGACCCTCTGGGCGAGCCACTATGCGCGGACCCGGATGGGTGCGGCAGAACGATCGGGTGTGGCTCGGCTACCGATCCCGGAAGGTGCGTTCGAGACCAGCCTTTGGCTACGCATGACCTGACCCAAAGCGGGCATATCGCTGGTGCGATGGCTCGCTCACGCTCTCCAGTCCGCTGCGCGGCCAGATGCCCGCTTTGGGGCGCCTCTGGTGGTGTTTGCACTCCGGTTGTTGCCCATGGCGCGTTTGGCGGGTAGAGGCGGGCACATGTCCGGAACCGATCACTCTGTTGCCCCCGACGCGCCGCCTGTTGGGCTGTCGTTCGTGTTGGTCCAGCCGCAAATGGGCGAGAACATCGGTGCCGCTGCGCGTGCCATGTGGAACTTCGGCCTCGACCGGATGCGAATCGTGGATCCACGGGATGGCTGGCCCAACCCAGCGGCGGTTGCGATGGCCTCCGGCGCCGGGCGGCTGTTGGAGGAGGTGCAGATCTTCCCGACCACTGCCGAGGCGGTCGCCGACGCACAGGTGATTTACGCCACCACCGCTCGGCCCCGTGAGATGACGAAAAGGGTGGTCACTCCAGAAGTGGCAATGGCCGAGGCGCGTGGCCATATCGCCGAGGGTCGCCGGGTCGCGATCCTTTTCGGCCCGGAGCGGGCAGGCCTTGCGAACGAGGACGTGATCCTGGCCAATACGATCATTTCGGTGCCCGTGAACCCGGCCTTTGCCTCGCTGAACCTTGGGCAATGTGTGCTGCTCTGTGCCTATGAGTGGCGGCGTCAGGGCGTGCTC
>JBCDID010000380.1:0-2962 GCA_038749355.1 Pseudomonadota bacterium
CCGCCGATCTGGGGCGGATACTGGTGCGCGCCGAAGGCATCACGGACAAGCTTCCCCTCGAAGCCGATGCACGCGCAGCGCTCTTGGAGATGGCCGATGGCGACGGGCGGACGCTCCTTAATCTCGTCGAGCAGATCCAGCAGTCCGGCCCCGGCCCGTGGGACGCCAAGACGCTGGCCACCCGGCTGACCCGCCGCGCGCCCGTCTACGACAAGGCTGGGGACGGGCACTACAACCTGATCTCCGCTCTGCATAAGTCGGTGCGCGGGTCGGACCCGGATGCGGCGCTCTATTGGCTCGCGCGGATGTTGGAGGCGGGCGAGGATCCTCGCTATCTTGCCCGGCGTATCACGCGGATGGCGGTCGAGGATATCGGCCTTGCCGATCCCGCCGCCGCTCAGCACTGCGTCACCGCCTGGGAGACTTACGAACGCCTTGGCTCGCCCGAAGGCGAGCTGGCGCTCGCGCAGGCGATCCTGTACCTCGCGCTGGCACCCAAGTCGAATGCGGCCTACGTCGCCTACAAGGCTGCCCGCTGCGCGGCCAAGGAGACCGGGTCGGCCATGCCGCCCAAACACATCCTGAACGCGCCCACCAAGATGATGAAGGAACAGGGCTACGGGGCAGGGTACGCCTATGACCACGACGCAGAGGACGGTTTCTCCGGTCAGAACTACTTCCCGGACGGCATGGACAGGGCCGCGTTCTACCAACCCGTGGAGAGGGGGTATGAGCGCGAAATGAGCCAGCGGGTCGCCTATTTCAACAAGCTGCGTGCAGAACGGCGGCAGGAGACTGAGTGATGGAGAAACTGCTGCTGGTGGGCCTCGGCGGGGGCGTGGGCGCCATGGGCCGGTATCTCGCCGCCGCATGGTTCGGACGGCTTGTGGGCGCGGGCTTCATGGGCACGATGTTCGTCAACGTCGTGGGTTCGTTCCTGATGGGCATTTTGGCGGTGATCCTTCTCGAGCGCACGGGCGCGTGGTCCCGTTTCGCGCCATTGCTGATCACCGGTGTGCTGGGCGGGTTCACGACGTTCTCGGCCTTCTCTCTGGACGCGCTCTACCTGATGGAACGTGGGCGCACCGGCATGGCGGCGTTCTACATTCTGGGTTCCGCCGGGATCTCGATCGCGGCACTGTTCGCGGGGCTGGCGCTGGCGAGGTCCTATCTGTGAGCGGGGTGCAGCAGGTCACTATCGGCGCGGATGAGGCGGAACAGCGCCTCGACCGCTGGTTCCGAAAGCGTTGGCCGCACATCACGCAAGGCCGCGTGGAGAAGATGTGCCGCAAGGGTGAGATTCGGGTGGATGGTGGCCGGGTGAAGAGCTCGACCCGCGTGGGTCCCGGGCAACTCGTGCGGGTCCCGCCATTGCCGGCGACCGATGCTCGGCCTGCGCCGCCACCGGAGAGGCCCGCACCAACAGATCTGGATCTGCGGGCGATGGTTGTGCACCAGGACGCGCACCTCATCGTGCTGAACAAGCCGCCCGGGCTCGCAGTTCAGGGTGGCTCCAAGCAGACCAAACACCTCGGCGCGTACCTCCACCAACTCCGGGATGGGCGAGATGCCGATCCGCGGCTGGTGCACCGGCTGGACAAGGATACTTCCGGGCTGCTGGTCCTGGCGCGGACCGGGGCTTCCGCCACGGCGTTGGGTGCGCTGTTCCGGTCGCGCCACGTGGAGAAGATCTACTACGCCGCCGTTGCCGGTCGTCCACAACCACAGGCGGGCACGATCCGTTATGGCCTCGTGAAGGCTGGTGGGCGTGGCGCGGAGCGCATGGAACTGGTGCACCCGGACGAGGTCGATGCGACCGACGGGGCAGTCCATGCGCGTACGGACTATGCTGTCGTCGATCAGGCGGGCGGGCGAATGGCCTGGGTGGCTCTGCGCCCGGTCACGGGACGCACGCACCAGCTCCGCGCGCATATGGCGGCACTTGGCAATCCGATTGCAGGCGATGGCAAGTATGGAGGGCGCGGGCAGGAAAATCTGGGTGACGGATGGGGCGCGGGACTTGGCGGGGCGCTAAGCCGCAAGCTGCACCTGCATGCCGCGCGACTGAGTTTCGAACACCCGATCTCTGGGCAACTCGTGTCCTATCGTGCTCCGCTCCCGGAGCACATGGCGCGGAGCTGGGAGCTGATGGGATGGAACCCTTCGGAAGACATAGCGGAGCTCTTCCTGGGTGCCTGAACTCTGCATGAGCACACGCTGTCGACCTTGGTCGGCGTGCGACGCGACGTGCTGCGCCAAAGTGACCGTGCATCACTAGATTCCAAATGAAACAAGGTTCCCGGAAGGCCACTGCCATGCCGTTGATAAGGCAGGATTGGTCGAGGTCTTTCGGATATGGCAGCACAGCTTGCGATATCGATCGCAACGACGCTGATGTGGTTCCCCAATGACGTTGACAATGCGTTAATTCGGATTACTGGTACCGCGCAAGCGAAACGCGATATTATGTCGTCACGTAGCGGTTGATCAGTCAAACGACGGAAAGAAATCAAGAATGAAACCCAATATCCTGACGACAGCTATGGCCGTGTTGCTGGCGACACCAGCATTGGCGGAGGAGAGCTACCCGAGATTCTCAGCGGGATTCGAACTCGAGGTCCAAAGCGACCAAACCTTCAGTTCGACCGACCCGGCGGCTGAGATAAACAACACTACGGCCACCATCGAGGCGGGCCTGAGTTTTGAGATCACCTCATCGACCAGCCTGAACTCGACAATTCTCTTCGAGCAGGTGCTGGATCCCACCGATGACAGCTTCTTCGAAGACCACGGTCTCTATGTCGAGGAGCTGTTCCTGGCGCATGAGGTCGAAGGCGTCACCCTTACTCTTGGCAAGTTCAACGTTGCGTTCGGGAGCGAGATCCCGGGGCTATACGGCGACACATTCACCGAAGACTATGAAATCAACGAGAAGCTGGGCGGTTCCATCGGCATCCCGTTC
>JBCDID010000381.1:0-2953 GCA_038749355.1 Pseudomonadota bacterium
CCCGGTCGAGACGCATGTGTTCCTGGAGACCTCCGAGACGGAGACCGTGGCGCAGGAGATGCTCGATATCTCTGAGCGTACCTGTTTCCTGCACGCGCTGTGCCGGACTGCCCTGAAGCCGCGATTGCAGGTCAATCGGCTTTAGGAAGGCGACCACGACGGCCCTCCGCTGTCGCACAACATGACGAGCGAAATGCCCGCCCATAAGGGCGGGACAGAGCAAGGTGTAAACGCTGTGGCATCACGCCTATCCACAATTTTCCCGGCCCGAGGCTGGCTGACGAAGATGACGCCCGAGACGGTGCGGTCGGACGCCTTTGCGGGGTTTTCGAACGCGGCGATCGTGGTTCCGCAGGGCGTGGCGTTTGCCACCATTGCCGGGCTGCCGCCCGAGTACGGGCTCTACACCGCCATGGTCACGGCCGTGATCGCAGCCTTCTGGGGCTCGTCCATGGTGATGATCTCCGGGCCCACGACGGCAATCTCGGCGCTCTTGTTCGCGACCCTGCAGGGGATGGCGCCTGAAGGTTCATCCCAGTTCATTCAATTGGCGTTGCTGCTCACCGTCATGGTCGGCCTGATGCAGATTGCCGCCGGGATCGCGCGGCTGGGCGGGTTGGTGTCCTTCGTCTCGCATTCGGTGATGACGGCGTTCACGGCATCGGCGGCGGTACTGATCGGGGTCAGCCAGCTTGCAGGGGCGCTGGGCCTGCGCGTGGAAAGCGGCGGCAATGTACTGGAGCGCCTTATCCGCGTGTCCGAGGCCATCGACGAGACTCTGCTATCCGCTGCCCTGATTGCGGGCGTGTCCCTGGTGACGGTGGTGTTGATCCAGACCTACGCCAAGAAGTTCCCCGGCTTCCTGATCGCCCTGATCGTGGGCGCCGGGGCCGCGCACCTTCTTGACGATCCGGCAGTGGCGATGGTCGGACAGATCCCGTCGGCCTTCCCAACCTTCGCGCCGCCGACCGAGAGCCTGCACATGGTGGCGGATCTCGCCCCAGCGGCCCTCGCAATCGCGTTGGTTGGGCTGCTGGAGGCCATCTCCATCGGTCGGGCGTTTGCCGTGCGCCGCCACGAGAAGTTCGATGCAAATCAGGAGATGATCGGCCAAGGCCTCTCCAACACGGTCGGTGGTCTCTTCCAGTGCTATGCCGGGTCCGGGTCCTTCACGCGGAGCGGCGTGAATGCCGAGTCCGGGGCGCGTACGCCGTTGTCCGGCATCTTTGCCAGCCTCTTCCTTGCGCTGATCCTCGCCGTGTTCTCCCCGCTGATCGTCTATATCCCCGTGCCCTCCATGGCCGGGCTGATCCTCTACGTCGCCTGGCGGCTGATCGACTTCAAGGAGCTGCGCCACGTCATCACGACCAGCCGTCCGGAGACGGTGATCCTTGTCGTCACCTTGGGCGCCGGCCTGCTGATCGAGCTCGACTTCGCGATCTATGTGGGCGTGATGGCATCCTTCGCGGTGTTCATCTACGAGAGCTCGCACCCCTCTGTGCGCGTCAGCGCCCCGGTGGTCACCCCGTCGGGCCGCCGCAAGTTCCGCAATGCCGACATGCACGGTGTACCCGAGTGCCCGCAAATCGTGACGATCCGGCTCGACGGCCCCCTCTATTTCGGTTCGGTCGACCATGTCGAAGTGGAGATGGAGAAGATGCGGGCCAAGCGGCCTTCGCAGATTCACGTGATCTTCTACCTCAAGGGCGTGGGCAAGATCGATCTGGCAGGGGCGGATTTCCTGATCCACCAGATCCGGGAGATCCGTGCCGCGGGCGGGAGCTTCCATGTGGTGGCGTTGTTCCCGCCGCTCTTGGAGAGCCTGCGGCGGTTCCATGTCATCGAGGAGATCGGCGAGGACCATCTGCACATTTCTAAGGGCGACGCGCTGGCTGCGGCGATTGCGGAGATCGATCACGGGGTCTGCGCCGGTTGTGCGAAGCGCGTGTTCCTTGAATGCGCGCAACTGCCCGGCACCGAACGTCGCGCTGAGGCCTGAGTGGGATCAAACGCCCTGAAGACGCGGCCACGATATGATCTGTTGCACTTGTTTGGAAGGTCTGTCCAGCGACTCCGGATACCAGCAGCACACTTTCGGCCAGCTCGCGGAACCACTTCTGTGGAGCCTTGCCTTCGGTGCGCTGCGATCAAGTGAAGTCGAAGTTGAGCTTTGTCCCGAATGGTATCTTGGCTGCGTGAAGCACGAGCAGTAGCCTCAGCGCGTGTTGCTTCGGAACGCGGCGACCGGTTTGTCCCGAATCAGTGTGTCCACTGGACGTCTCCGGTACTGGGACCTGAGACCGCAATCCTAGGCTCGTGCTGAACAATCGCGCAGAACGCGTTGCGTGATCGGATGTCTTGTCCCTCGGTGCGAGGTCGATATTGACGCCCGGGTGTTCAGCAATTTGGAGGCAGCTGGAGCCGAGCGCATCTTGCGCCGGCAGTGCTACTCGCGGGCCCGCCGTGGAAGTGGTGTGCAGTAGCGCCTTAGGGGCAGCCAGATCTCCCCTCAACTTGTGCTTCATGCGCGACCTCTTGCCATGATACGTCCTTTGTATTTCAACTTCTTGAGTAGGACGGGGCTGCTTGAAGGACGCACAACGGTGCAGGTGACCTTTCCTGGTCGAGCCACCCAGCTGACTGGCGCCGGGACCCCGTTTCGCGAGCCGGACGACGATCCTACGGCGCGCGTTCGATGAAGACTCACCCTGGGAAAACGGCTATTGCGAAAGCTTCAACGGTCGCATGCGTGACGAATTTCTCAACGGTGAGATCTCCTATACGCTTCGCGAAGCCCAGATCCTAATCGAACAATGGCGTCGCCACTACAACACCCAACGACCGAACAGCGCGCTCAGATACAGAACTCCAGCACCAGAAGCCATTGTCCCGATAGACCAGAGGCCGCTCATGAACTAACAATCACATCGGACCAATCGATCTGGGCTACTCA
>JBCDID010000382.1:0-2916 GCA_038749355.1 Pseudomonadota bacterium
AAACATCGACACGGCGATGATCTTCCAGGCCGGGCGCAGCATGTGCAGATAGAACGGGATCAGCCGGTCAGGAAACTCCACCTGCTGGTCATAGGATTGATATGGGTCAATGAGGTTTTCGAAGAATCGGAACATCTAGGGCATCCAGATTTCAGGACATGAGGAGGGAACGATCTACGGGCACCGGCCTCAAGGCGGCGCTCGAACCCAACTAGGCGCGCGGGCTGCGCGTCAGCAGGGAGGGCAGTAGATGATGAACCTCGACATGGATGCCTCCTATGGCGTTTCGGTAAGGCCAGGCCAAACGATCAGGGATCCTTCCGAAACGACTCGCGTCCGTGAGCCGACCCATACCCGATATCTGTAAGGCAATCGAGACAGCAGCGCTTGCTTGTCCCATGCGCGGACAAGTATGTCATTGGGAGATGCCGAGACGACACAGGGGGCCGGTCATGAAAGGGCACTGCCGATGAGCGCCATGGACGATGAGAAGACGCGTGCCCGCGAGTGGTTCTTTTCCTTGCGCGACCAGATCTGTGCGGCCTTCGAAGGGTTGGAGGACGTGCAGGCCACGGGGCCCCATGCCGGGCTGGCAGCGGGCCGGTTCGAACGCACACCTACGGCGCGCCCAGGCGGTGGTGGCGGCGAGATGTCGGTGATGCGGGGCGGGCGGTGCTTCGAGAAGGTGGGCGTCAATGTCTCGGAGGTGCATGGTGCGCTTTCCGATCAGGCGCAGCGCGCGCTGACGGCACGCCACGAGATCCCGGGTCTGGCCGACGACCCTCGCTTTTGGGCCTGCGGGATTTCGCTGGTGGCGCACATGAACTCGCCCAAGGTGCCCGCCGTGCACATGAACACCCGGATGTTCTGGACCCCGTTCTGCTGGTGGTTCGGGGGCGGCTCGGACCTGAACCCGATGCGGCCGGTGGGCGAGGACACGGCGTTCTTCCACGGCGTGCTGCAGGCAGCCTGCGACAAGCACGACCCAGCATACTATGACAAGTTCAAGGCCTGGGCGGATGACTACTTCCTGATCCGCCATCGGAATGAAGCACGGGGCGTAGGCGGGATCTTCTATGATGATCTCTGCAATGATGACTGGGAGAAGGACTTTGCCTTCACCCAGGACGTGGGCCGGGCGTTCCTCGATGCGTGGGTCCCAATCGCCCAGAAGCGCATGGATGAGACCTGGAACGACGACGACCGGTCGCACCAGCTCTTCCGGCGTGGTCGCTATGCCGAGTTCAATCTGGTCTGGGACCGCGGGACGAAGTTCGGGCTGGAGACCGGGCACAACATCGAGGCGGTGCTGATGTCCATGCCTCCGTTGGCAACCTGGCCATGAGGGTGATAGAGTCTCGCTCGTGTTGACGGCCTTTGGTGCGCGCAATTCCATGACAACGGGATCCTCTGCGGACGAGATGACCAACGATGTGACCGCTGAGGCACTCGTGCCCGAAGGCAGCGCGGACACCCGATATGCCTACGCGAGATGGACCCTGGAGTTCCTCCGCCCCGGCATCGAAGCCGAATACATCACCTACCGGACACCCGTGATCCTGCGCTATCTGCGTTGGCTGCTGCTGGTGGGCGCGGCCATGGTGTTCGCAGGATCAATAATCGACTTCTCCAGACTGGATTCCGAGGATGCGCGGCTGGTAACCGACATTCGGATCGCGGCGGCACTGGGCATGCTTGGGGCCTGGGCACTGACGGGCACGCGATGGGTGCAAGAGAACCTGCAGCTTTTCGTCGGCGTCGGCACGGTCCTGATCCACATGATCTGGCTGGCGACGGTGCCCATTGTCGAGAGCCGCATTGATGTCTATCAGGGCGTGCTTCCCATCAACATCATGCTGACCTTTCTGGTGTCGGGGCTCATGTTCCGCTGGGCACGATGGGTCGCGCTGGCGGCAACCCTCGCTTATATGCTCGCGCTGAACGCCTACCTGCCCGCTCCCGAGGCGCCGGTGCTCTACCTGCTGCTGGCCGGCCTTTACGCCGGATTTGCGGCCTATGTGGCAGAGCGCGCAAGGCGTGAAGCCTGGGCGGAAGCTAGGGCACTGGACACCGAACGTGCGCGTTCCGAGAAACTGCTTTTGAACGTCCTGCCTCCGTCGATCGCCGGGCGCATGAAGGACGGGGAGGAGCTCATCGCCGACCGCTTCGACGACTCGGCGGTGCTGTTTGCGGACATCTGCGGGTTCACGGCCATGTCGGCCAGTATGGACCCTGCGGACCTCGTCGAGGTGCTGGACGAGATCTTCAAGCGGTTCGACCTGATCGTTGCCGAGCTGGATCTGGAGAAGATCAAGACCATCGGCGATTGCTACATGATCGCCTGCGGCCTGCCCCGCGAACGGGCCTGTCAGGCCTGGCGGCTGGCCGAGGCAGCACTCCGGATGCAACGCGAACTCGGCAAGGTCGCCGACAAACGCAACCTGCCCTTGCAGGTGCGCATCGGAATGCATTGCGGGCCGGTGGTCGCGGGGGTGATCGGGCATTCGAAGTTCATATACGACCTCTGGGGCGATACGGTGAACCTCGCCAGCCGCATGGAAAGCTCCGCGCCCGAGGGTGCGATCCAGCTGTCCGGTGAGATGCAGGCGCGGCTGACCGATCATTTCGTGATCGTCGAGCGCGGGGAACTGGAGATGAAAGGCAAGGGCATACAGATGGCCTATCTGCTGACCGGCCGGAAGGAGATTCATGTCTGAGAAGCGGACCGCCCTGGTCACCGGGGCCTCGTCGGGCATTGGCGCGGCCGTGGCCAGGGCCCTGGCAGAAGCCGGGCTTGAGGTGCACGCCGCCGCGCGACGGGCGGATCGGCTGGAGGCAATAGCAGCGGACACAGGCTGCCACATCCATGCGCTGGACGTCACAAATGCCGCTGCCGTCGAGACTCTGATGAGCGAA
>JBCDID010000383.1:0-2910 GCA_038749355.1 Pseudomonadota bacterium
ATGTCGGCGTCGCCCAGCAGGATCTGCCCCGCCTCGGCGTCGTTCAGTCGCACGATGCACCGCGCCACTGTGGATTTGCCGGAACCAGACTCACCGACGATCCCCAACGTCTCGCCCCGCGCCAAGTCCAGCGTGACCTGCTTGGCGGCGTGGACAACCCGCGCCTCACCACCAAGGAACCCGCCACCAGAGCGGTAGGTCTTATCGAGCTCGTTCACCCGCAGCACAATCTCCTCGGCGCGCGGCCGTGCTGGCCGGGGCGTCAGGCTGGGCACCGCACCGATCAACGCTTGCGTGTAGGGATGCTCAGGCCGGTTCAGCACCTGATCCGTCGTGCCGGTCTCGACCACCAGCCCATGCTGCATCACGGCGACTCGGTCGGCGATATCCGCCACCACGCCGAAGTCGTGGGTGATGAAGAGCACGCCCGTCCCGTGCTCGTCCTGCATTTCCTTGATGAGCTTCAGGATCTGCGCCTGCGTGGTCACATCCAGCGCCGTAGTCGGTTCATCCGCGATCAGGATCTGCGGGTCGAGCGCCAGCGCCATGGCGATCATCGCACGTTGGCGTTGCCCTCCAGACAGCTCGTGCGGATAGGCGCGCAACGCCTGCTGCGGGTCCGGGATGTGCACATCGTTGAGCAACCCGAGTGCACGCTCGCGCCGTTCGCGCGACGGCATATCGCCGTGAAACCGGAAGACCTCGTCGATCTGGTTGCCGATGGTCATCACCGGGTTGAGCGCGGTCATGGGCTCCTGGAAGATCATCGAGATCTCGGACCCCCGAATGTCGCGCATCCGGGCCTCGGAGGCCTTGGCGAGGTCCTCCCCCTGAAAGTCCACGGCACCCTGGGTGATGCGGACATGTGGCCGGGGCAGAAGGCCCATCACCGCGCGGGCCGTCAGGGATTTGCCCGAACCGGACTCGCCGACGACACAGAGGATCTCGTTCGGGTCGAGGTGCAGGTCCGCCTTTTGCACGGCGAACTCGCGCTGCCCGCCAGCGGGCAGGCCGACATGCAGGTCCCGGATGTCCAGCAGGCGGTTCTTGGTCGTATCCGTCATCCCGCGCGCTCCCTAAGCCGCGGATTAAGGGCATCATTCAGTCCTTCACCGACAAGGTTGATGGCCAGAACGGTCAGCAGGATGGCGATGCCGGGGAAGGTGCAGACCCACCAGGCCGAGCGCAGGAGCGTCCGCCCAGCCCCGATCTGAAAGCCCCAGCTCATCACGTTCGGGTCGCCGAGCCCGAGGAACGCAAGCCCGCTCTCAATCAGGATAGCCGTCGCCACCATCAGCGAGCCGATGACGATGATGGGCGACAGGCAGTTCGGCAGGATCTCGCCCAGCATGATCCTGATGTCGGACATACCCACCGTGTGGCAGGCCTGAACGAATTCGCGGTTGCGCAGGGACAGGAACTCCCCCCGGACCAGCCGTGCGACGGCGGGCCAGGAAACGACCGCAATGGCGATGACCACGCTCTCGATCGAGGGCTTCATGATCGCGACCAAGAGGATGGCGAAGATGAAGGACGGAATCGTCTGGAACATCTCGGTCGTGCGCATCAGCAGATCGTCGATGATGCCGCCGTAATAGCCTGCGAGGGCACCCATGATCACGCCGACCAACACCGCGACCAGTGTCGCGATGAGCCCGATCAGAAGCGATGTCTTGGCCCCATGCGCGATCCCGGCGGCCACGTCCCTGCCCAGGCTGTCAGAGCCCAGCAGAAACCCGTTGGTGCCCGGCGAGGACATGGATTTGCCCGCCAGCCCGAACGGATCGCCCGGGAAGAAGAGCGGCGCGCTGATTGCCATAAGTAGAATGACCGCAATGATACCGAGGCCCAGGACCGCAGAACGATTGCGGGAGAAGCGGCTCCAGAAACTGTTCATCAGCCGACCTCGATGCGCGGGTCGAGTGACGAGTAGACAATATCCACCACTAGATTCACCGCGACCACCAGCAGGGCGGACAACAGGAAGATGCCGAGGAGGAGGTTCAGGTCCCGGGCGAAGAGCGCCTCGAAGGCCAGCATTCCGAGACCCGGCCAGGCGAAGACCGACTCGACGATGACCGAGCCGCCAATCAGCGCACCAACCTGCACGCCCGCCATTGTCACGACCGGCAGGAGCGCATTGCGGAGCACGTGGACGAAGACAATCCGGCGCTCGGTAACTCCCTTGGCACGCGCCGTGACCACATAGTCCTGCCCGTACTGCTCCAGCATCGAGGCGCGCATCAGCCGCGTGTAAAGCGCGAGGTAGAAAAGCGACAGCGTGATCGTCGGCAGCACGAGGTGGTGCGCGATGTCAAACACACGGTCCCAGCCCTCGTGGAACATGGCGAAGTTCTCCATGCCCGAGGTCGGGAACCAGCCGAGCCCCAGCGAGAACACGACAATCAGCATGAGACCCACCCAGAAGAGCGGCGTGGCATAGGTGATCAGTGCGAAGATCGAAATCGCCGTATCGCGCCAGGTGTTCAGCCCGGTCGCGGCGATCAGGCCCAGCAGGATGCCGAAGCCGACCGCAAGGCAGATGGTCGAGACCATAAGCAGGAGCGTGGCGAAGAGCCGGTCGAAGATCAGTTCGCTCACCGGCATCTCGTGGCGGAAGGAGTACCCCAGATCCAGCGTCAGCACGTTCTTCATGTAGACGGCGAGCTGCACGGGAAGTGGCTGGTCCAGCCCGAACTTGGCGCGCAGCTCGGCCATGTATTCAGGGGTGGCGGACCCGGCCTCTCCGGCCAGCACGTCCACCGCGTCACCCTCGGCGAGATTGAGGAGGAAGAAGTTCATCACGACGATCGCAATGACGATCGGGATCGCCTGGATCAGCCGTTTCAGCACATAGCGCAGGCGCCGCGTGGAATGATTCATGGTCTTCCCCCACCCGAGAGTTGTCCC
>JBCDID010000384.1:0-2873 GCA_038749355.1 Pseudomonadota bacterium
CTCCTCCATCGGCACGACCTGCGCGTAGCCACCACCAGCAGCCCCGCCCTTCATGCCGAAGTTCGGACCGAGCGAGGCCTCGCGGATACAGATCATCGCGTTCTTGCCGATCTTGTTCAGACCGTCGCCGAGACCCACCGTTGTGGTGGTTTTACCCTCGCCCGCAGGCGTCGGGTTGATCGCGGTGACAAGGATCAGCTTGCCGTCCGGCTTGCCCGCTTGTGCCTTGATGAAATCCGCCGACACCTTGGCCTTGTCATGGCCGTAGGGCAGCAGGCTCTCCGAGGGGATGCCAAGCTTGTCCCCGATTTCCATGATAGGCTTCTTGTTCGCCGCACGGGCGATTTCGATATCCGATGCCACTTCCGTCCCTCCGGTTATGCGCCGAGCTTGCTGCCTGCGCTGATCCCTGCCGATGCTGCCCAGTCCGCGGCCGCCATCTTGTCGCCGCCCTTGGGTCGGACGCGTTTTACGAGGACAGCGCCCCCGTCTGCCGCAACGGTTACGCCATCTTCTGTCACGGAGACGACTTCTCCGGGAGTGCCAGTGGCTTCTGCTCGGCGGGAATCGTAGATCTGGACTTCTTCGCCCGAATGCAGGGTCCAGGCGCCAGGCGCGGGGTTCGTGCCGCGGATCAGGTTGTAGACATCTGCGACCGGGCGGCGCCAGTCGATCTCGGCATCCTTCTTCTTGCACCAGCTCTCATAGGTGGCCTTGGCCTCGTCCTGCACCACGCGGGGCGGGTTGCCCGCGCGGAAGAGGTCGCAGACCTCCAGCACCGAGTCGATGGCGGCCGGGTAGATCTTCTTGAAATAGAGGTCGATGACCGTGTCATCCGGGCCGATCTCGCACTCCCATTGCATCAGCACCTCGCCCTCGTCCAGCCCGTCGGTTGGGTAGAACCAGGAGAAACCGGACTTGGTGGAACCCCAGATGATCGGCCAGTTGACCGCCGAGGGGCCACGGTGCAGAGGCAGCAAGCTCGGGTGGAAGCAGATGGACCCCATTTTGGGCGTATCGCGCGCGGCCTCCGGCACGAAGACGATGACATAGGCCATGACCATCAGGTCGGCCTCGTGCGCGGCCAACTGGTCGAGCACCTCCTGATCCTTGAAGTTGGCAGGTTGGTAGACTGGCAGACCCTTCTCCAGCGCCAGTTCCTTCAGCGGATCGACCGGCCCGCCTTCCTTGTCCGGCGCACAATAGACGGCCACGACCTCGTCAGTGCCCGCCTCCAGGATCTTGGCCAACGCGTCCTTGCCGAAGGCCTGCTGGCCCATCACGATCAGTCTCATCTCTTCCCTCCCGTCAGCGCCGCTTCGGACGCCCCATTATTGGTCTTTCACCGGGCCCGGAACCGGCCTGGTGCCGGCGGGCGACCTCAGATCCACTTGATGAAGATCCCGCCCGCATCCCGAGGCTCCGTGACGGTGCCCGCGCGTGCGGTCGACAGCACCTCGATCCCGGCAGGCACCGCGGTGGTGCCAGCGGTGTGCGTCCAGCCGTGACCGGCCAGCGCGTCGGGCGTTCGGACCGAGATGAAATTCCCGTCGCAATCGACCCGGATACCGTCCGCCTGCTCGACCAAGCGGCCTCCGAACATGGCGGACAGGAACGTACCGTGGCGGGCCGGGTCCTCGGAACACAGGATCACCTCGTGCATGTCCGCGCCGCCATTGGCATGGGACTGGAACTCGGGCTTCCAGAAATACGCCTCCGCCTTGTTGTCACAGACGAAGAACAAGACGTCGATCTCGGAGTCTGTGACGAAGGCCAGCTCGAAGCTCACCGTGACCTGCGTGCCATCGGGCAATGTCGCCAAACGCTCGAAGCTGAAGGGCGCGTACGTCTGAAGCCCCGCCGCCTTCCAGCGCTCCAAGTCCGCGTCGCGGTCGTCAGTACGGAACACGATCAGGTTCATCCCCTCTCGCCGACCCAGAAAGTCCAGCGTGTAGGCGCCAAAGCTAACGAACCCCTCGCGCGCGGGTGCCACCCCGTCAGGACGGTCAACCTCGATCAACTCGATGAAATTCCGCCCGCCACCCGGATGGTTGCCCAAATCGCCCCCACCGAACTGCACCAACCGGTTCGAAGTCCCCATACGTTCAGGGTGTTGCGCGCGCGGCGTCAGCGTGAATCCCAGCGCCTCATACTGCGCGGCCAGCCCATCAAGGCTCCGCGCCGCGATACCAATGTGATCGATCCCCCGTCCTGTAGTCACAAAATGCCCCCTTCTGGCTTGACTAGGCGGAGTTCAGCCCGCCCCTGTCAGGCGGCCAACCCGGCCGCCGGACTGTCGGATTTCTGGCATGTCTCTTCGGCATGCGACCAGTATCCGCCCTCGCCATCGCAACGCAGGACATCCTCGCCGGGCGCAAACCCGGGCACGTAGACCAGCGCGAGAATGAGGCCGCACAACAAGGCGATCGAGATCGCCATGGTCGCAAGCCCGAGATCGGAATGCGTCATTGTCCCCTACTCGGCGGCTTTCGGCAATTCCCCAACGGCACCCGAGGCGTAAATTGAGGACACTTCCTCGCCCGAGTAGCCCAGAACGTCCGAAAGGATCTCGGCCGTGTGCTCCCCAAGCAGGGGCGAGCGTTCCACGTCCACAGGGCTGTCCGACATCTTGATGGGGCAGCCGACGGTGTAGTAGTCGCCGCGCTCCGGATGCGGGACCTTCACGATTGTTCCGGTTGCCTGCAATCCCTCGTCCTCCATGATCTCCTTCATGGACAGGATCGGACCCACGGGAATGTTCTTCGGATTGCAGATGTCCATCACCTCGAACTTGGTCTTGGTCATGGTCCAGGCCTCAATGGCGTCGAAGACCTCGTTCAGCTTGTCGAGCCGCTCGGGCGGGGTCTTGTAGC
>JBCDID010000385.1:0-2619 GCA_038749355.1 Pseudomonadota bacterium
CAACGTGGTCTGGAAGGGGTTCACGACGAAGTACTATGAGAAGGCTGCGAACAACTCATCGCTAATCGAGGCGTTTGTAAACTCGCTGACCATCGCCGTCCTCACGACAATCTTGGCAACGATCCTAGGCGCGCTGACTGCCGTGGTGCTATGGCGCTGGCGCTTCCCGTTCAAACCGGTCTACGAGGGCGTGGTGGCACTCCCTATCGTAATCCCCGAGATCTGCATGGGGGTTGCCTTGGCCGTCTTCTTCGCCTGGGCCGGGTGGGTTCTGCCACCGGACACGCCATGGCCGCTGAGCCTTTCGAACATCATCCTCGCGCACGTGACCTTCGCCTTCCCCTTCGCGGCGATGGTTATCCGGACCCGGCTGAACAACTTCAATCGCGAGATCGAGGAGGCCGCCCGCGACCTTGGCGCCTCCGAATGGCGGGTCTTCCGGGACATCCTGATCCCGTGGATGAAACCGGGACTGATCGCGGGCGGGCTGCTAGCATTCACGCTGTCGCTCGACGATTTCGTGATTACCTTCTTCACCTCCGGCCCGGGCACGATCACCTTCCCGGTGAAGGTCTATTCGATGGTCCGCTTCTCGGTGACGCCCGAGGTGAATGCGGCCTCCACCATCCTCGTGGTCATCACCATTGTCCTGACCGCGGTCGCCATGCGCTTCCAGAAACCCGATGGGGCGGGCCGATGACCCTCGCGTTTACAATTCCAATCAAGAACGGTTCCCCTTTCATCGTGCTCGAAATACCTCGGGGACTGGGGCAGAGCCCCAGCCCGGTTCGAAAGAACCGGACGGGGCAGAATGGATCCACCCATGCCTGAACCCATCATCTCCATCCGCAATGTGTCCAAGGTCTATCCCGGCGTCACCGCCGTGGCAGAGACTTCGCTGGACATTCAGGCCAATGAGTTCTTCGCCCTCTTGGGTCCGTCAGGTTGTGGCAAGACCACCTTACTGCGGATGTTGGCGGGGTTCGAGACCCCCTCCACCGGTGAGATCTTCATCGACGGAGTAGACGTCTCGGACACGCCCCCGAACCGTCGTCCGGTGAACATGGTCTTCCAGTCCTATGCTGTCTTCCCGCACATGACGGTCTCTCAGAATGTGGCCTACGGACTAAAGGTCGGAGGAGTCGCGTCAGGTGAGATCCCGGGCAGGGTTTCGGAGGCGCTGGATCGCGTACAGCTTGGTCATTTGGGTGAGCGCAAACCCGATCAGCTCTCCGGAGGGCAACGCCAGCGGGTCGCGCTGGCGCGGGCGCTGGTCATGCGGCCGAAGGTTCTGCTGCTGGACGAGCCGCTGTCGGCGCTGGACGCGAAGCTCCGCGAGGACATGCAGCTGGAGCTCTCCCGCCTGCAGCAGGAGGTTGGGATCACCTTCGTCACAGTCACCCACGACCAGGACGAGGCGCTGTCCATGGCCGACCGGATTGCCGTGATGAACGCGGGCGAGGTCAGCCAGATCGCAACACCCGGCACGCTCTACGAAGCCCCGGCAAGCAAGTTCGTGGCGGACTTTATCGGCAAGGTGAACCTCTTTGATGCGCAAGTGGTGGGCGGTGCAGATGGCCGCGTGACGCTAGATGTCGCCGGGATCGGGCGGGGAGAAGTGCCCCATGGCGCGGCTGCACAGGGGCCGGTCTCGCTGGCAGTCCGGCCCGAGAAGATCCGCATGTCCACAGACCGCCCTGACCTGCCCTTCACCGTCGATGGCGAGATCACCGACTGGGCCTATTACGGCGATACCAGCCATCTCTACGTGCGCACGGACGGTGGCCTCAGGATCGCGGTGAATGTGCAGAACACGTCCAAGACCACCGTAGACGCAGTGGATATCGGCGACAGAGTGTGGCTGGGCTGGGAGGCGGCGGCGACGCTGGTCCTTACCGACTAGCAAAGCAACAGTGGAGCGGGATTCCGCGGTAGCCTGTAGCAAATCCGCCAGTACGGGGCCTACGCTGTCATGAGCCCGAGAGAATGGCCCAAACGATTGAAGCTTATCAATTGCCTACCCTTTAGGCCTGAGGTCGGCAGGCAATGTTCTCATCAGTGAGGTATTAGAGCCCTTCGGGACACGGCTGGTCGATCTTCACCTCCGCGCAGATCTCAGGGGAGCTGGGAGCGAACGTATCCAGAACTAGTTAGCGCTCCGCTTCGTTCACATTCGCCCACTCTGCGATTAGGTCACTCCGCCGCGATCGCCTCACCGTCAACCCGCTCAACACGGCAGGCGGAGAACTTGAACTCCGGGATCTTGCCATAGGGGTCAAGCTGCGGATTCGTCAGCGTGTTCGCCGCCGCCTCCACGTATGCGAACGGCACGAACACCATGTCTTCGGAAATGGCACGGTCGGCGCGGGCCATGATCTCGATGGCACCGCGGCGCGTCTCGATCCGCATCTTCGACCCGGGCTGGATGCCGAGTTTTCGAAGGGTGCGCGGGTGCATGGATGCGTTTGCCTCGGGCTCCGCCCAGTCGAGGATCGTCGCGCGCCGAGTCATGGACCCAGTGTGCCAATGCTCCAGCTGCCGCCCCGTCGTCATGATGAAGGGGAACTCCGCGTCCGGGCTCTCGGCAGGTGCCACGATATTGGCCGGCGTGAACTTGGC
>JBCDID010000386.1:0-2575 GCA_038749355.1 Pseudomonadota bacterium
GGTTCGTGTCGGAATGGATGCGTGAGTTCAAGGCAGGCCTGCCGATGTTCAAGGCCATCCGCCGCAACAACGACGCACACCAGATCGAGGAAGTGGGCGCCAAGCTGCGTGCCATGATGCCCTGGATCGCCGAGAACCGGATGGTCGACAAGGCCAAGAACTAAGGACAACGCCCCTTCCCCACCGGTCGGGGAAGGGGCGCATTCGGACACCGACGATATACACGCGCGATATCGCGTAATTGTACGTTAATTGAATATTGCGATACGAAATCCGGGTATATCCCCCAAATCCGCGTGTATATTCCCCGCGCCCTCTGATAGTTTCCAAACTGCCTGAACCGGACATTAACCAAGTCCGGGCATGTTCTGTTTCGGGGTGTGATACTGCCATTAGGGCAGGCGGGTGAGACCGCAGGACAGAACGGCCAGGCGCTTGTGGGAGCGGAGCGGGGCCGTAGGACTATGCTGGACTTCAATCAGTTCGGAACGGACGCTGTGCCGGTGTTACCCGGTGCTGTGATCGGTGACGGGGTGCGGGTAGTGTTTGACCCGGACGCCTCCATGCTGCTGACAGCGCGCAGGGCCGAGCGGGACCTACCTGGACGGCGGACGACACCAACGCTTGTTCTGCGGGGCGAGAACCGTGCGCCCGATGACTGGCTGGGGGTGGAGATCGACCTGCCGTCCCCTGCACACGATGTGGCGCTGACCGCCCGGAACTATCCGGTGCACCGACTCTTCCCTCGGCTGCATTACGATCACCCTGGCGGAACTGGCCATGTGGACCTGCCCGATGTGGCAGCCTCGGACACCTTCGCCACTCGGATCTTCGACGCAAGGACGTGGTCGGACGCCCATCGGATCGCAAGCGCGCGCGCCTTGCGGCTGACCGTGCTGATCCCGTCGACACCCTGGTTCGCCATGGAGATCGAAAGCATCAAGTTGCACACGGTGGCCCATGCCTAGCGTTTCATTCCTGCTTCCCGTCTACAACGGCGCACGCTACTTGGCCGAGACGCTAGACAGCCTGTTCGCACAGGACTACCCGGACTTCGACGTTCTCGCAGTCGATGATGGGTCGACCGATGAGAGCCCCGACATTCTGGCCCGCTATGCGGAGGATTACCCGAGGCTGCGTATCCTGACCCGGCCCAATGGAGGGTTGGTGGAGGCCCTGAACCACGGGCTCTCGCAACTCGATTGCGCCTTTGTTGCCCGGATTGACGCAGACGATACCTGCTTTCCGGATCGGCTCAGCAAGCAGCTCGATTTCATGGCTTTCACTGGCGCTGTTGCAGTGTCCTCCAAGTCGCTGCACATCGACGAAGTTGGCAACGTGCTGGGGGTCTCCGGCTCCTATGGCATCTTCAATGCCGACCCTCATTGGTTGCCGGCAATCGAACCTTATCTGCCCCATCCCTTCCTCCTTGCCCAACTGGATGTGCTGGAGGAGGCCGGATACCGAACCGCCCATCTTGCCGAGGACGCCGATCTCTGTTGGCGTTTGGCGGAACGCTGGCCGATCGCGATGCAGGGCGCTGTGCTCGGACAGTACCGCATCCATACGGACAGCATCTCGACCAGTTCCCTGACTGCGGCGCGAGTGCAGGCCTTCTTCAGCCAGTTGGCCGCCCTCAACACGCGACGTCGCATGGCCGGAGCGAACGAGGTTGCCTACGACGTGGATCTGGCCACTGCCATGCAGGCGGGAGAGAGCTGGGATGGTCTGATGGCGCTCTACGCCGACCGGATTAGCAAGAGCGAGGCAGTCCAATTGAGAGCCGGTTCCGTGTTGAAGCTGCTCGATCTCGCAAGTTGGCGTGGCTACCGGCCGACAGCAGGCGACATCACGGCGGCGGCTCACGCAGTGCGGCAGTTGCGCGAGATGTCCGAGGAGAACCGGGAGGAAGCCATGAGGCTGATCTCAGGCACTGCGCCTGCCGACCAGGCCATCCCGATCCGCGGGTTTGGCGACCGCCTGCGGGGGTTTCTGGGGCGGGCATGACGCCCCTTCAAACGACGCAACGCCGCCAACCTCTTGATTCTGATGTGGCCGAGTTGTGGTTAAGTTTCTACAAACAGCGGTCCAAAGATCGGACCCCGTGACAGTTTGCAGCGTCCACGATTCGGGACCATTCCAGACACGCCCGCCGCAGGACATGCTTGACAGCAATCGCAACTCGGCGCAGCGTTCTCCCATGAACGCAGGAGCACATCAGACGGCCATTGGCCCGCAGGGTCGGCGCGCCACGGGGACAGACCTCGTCGCCTGACGCAGGGCACGCTCGCCCTGCCCGTCCCATTTGCTCCGAGACAATCAATGCCAGAGATCCGCGCCGCCATCGATATCGGTGGCACTTTCACAGATACCGTTTTGATGCGTGGCGCCGACGAGGTTCTGGCCACTGCAAAGACGCTCACAACCCACAGCGATCCGGCAACCAGCGCTTTGACCGGCCTGCGGCGCGTGCTGGCGGACAGCGAGACGCCCGTGGGCGCGTTCACCGGATTGGT
The DNA here is from genome assembly GCA_038749355.1 of Pseudomonadota bacterium. Lineage (GTDB taxonomy): Bacteria > Pseudomonadota > Alphaproteobacteria > Rhodobacterales > Rhodobacteraceae > Thermohalobaculum. Next base: position 2,517 of record JBCDID010000386.1, read on the forward strand.
GCACGGCACCACGCTCGCCACCAACGCGTTGATCGAGCGCCGGGGTGCATGCGTTGCCA
>JBCDID010000387.1:0-2560 GCA_038749355.1 Pseudomonadota bacterium
AAGTATGAGGTCCACCACGGGGTGCGGATCGCCGACACGGCGCTGGTGGCGGCGGCGACTTTGTCGAACCGCTACATCGCCGACCGGTTCCTGCCTGACAAGGCGATCGACCTGATGGACGAGGCGGCCTCCCGCCTGCGTATGGAGGTCGATTCGAAGCCCGAAGAACTGGACGCGCTCGACCGCGACATCCTGCAGAAGCAGATCGAGGTGGAGGCGCTCAAGAAGGAAACCGATGCGGCCTCGAAGGACCGGCTGGTTGCCTTGCAGGAAGAGCTGGGCGAGTTGCAGCAGGAGTCCGCGGCGCTCACAGCCAAGTGGCAGGCTGAGAAGGACAAGCTTGGTGCGGCGCGTGACATCAAGGAACAATTGGACGCGGCCCGGGTCGAGTTGGAGCAAGCCAAGCGGACGGGTGATCTCGCCAAGGCGGGGGAGCTGTCCTATGGCAAGATCCCGGAACTCGAAAGCCAATTGGAAGCCGCCGAACAGGCCGAAGCCTCTGACGTGTTGGTGGAGGAGGCAGTGCTGCCCGAACATGTGGCCTCGGTCGTCGAACGCTGGACGGGCATCCCCGTAGACAAGATGCTGGAGGGCGAACGCGAGAAGCTGCTCCGCATGGAGGAGGTTATCGCCCAACGCGTGATCGGCCAGGAGGACGCAGTCGGGGCGGTCTCGAATGCCGTGCGCCGCGCACGGGCGGGGCTCTCGGACCCGAACCGCCCCATGGGTTCGTTCCTCTTCCTCGGCCCCACGGGCGTCGGCAAGACGGAACTGACCAAGGCGCTCGCCGCGTTCCTCTTCGACGACGATCAGGCCATGGTCCGGATCGACATGTCCGAGTTCATGGAGAAGCACTCGGTTGCGCGCATGATCGGCGCGCCCCCGGGATATGTCGGTTATGACGAAGGCGGGGTTCTGACCGAGGCCGTGCGCCGTCGCCCCTATCAGGTTGTGTTGTTCGACGAGGTCGAGAAGGCGCACCCTGATGTCTTCAACGTGCTGCTGCAGGTGCTGGACGAGGGTCGGCTTACGGACGGGCAGGGGAGGACGGTGGACTTCCGCAACACCCTAATCATCCTGACGTCGAACCTCGGCGCGATCCACCTTAGCGAACTGCCCGAAGGCGCGCCCGCGTCACAGGCCGAACCGCAGGTGATGGAAATGGTGCGGGCACACTTCAGGCCCGAGTTCCTGAACCGCTTGGACGAAATCATCCTGTTTGACCGCCTGTCGCGGGGCAACATGGATGCGATTGTCGAGATTCAGCTGGGTCGCTTGGCCAGACGCCTGGAGCCGCGCAAGATCGTGCTCTACCTCAGCAAGGACGCGATCACATGGATTGCCGACAAGGGATATGATCCGGTTTACGGTGCGCGGCCGCTGAAACGGGTGATCCAGAAGGCATTGCAGGATCCACTGGCGGAACTGCTGCTTGGTGGTGGGGTCAAGGATGGCGAGACGCTCAGCGTGGGTGCGGATGCCGAAGGGCTCATCCTGGGCGAGCGCGCCCATACTGCGAAACCGCCAGCCGAAGCGACGGTGCACTAATCGCAACGTGGGGCGGCTTAACCCGCCCCGCGATTACCCCAGAAGACGTGCGAGAATACTGCGGCCCCGGTTCACGGTCACGACGACCGCGTCGCCGGAGCGCTCGAAGCGGAAGGTCTGTTCGGGATAGCCGGGAACCGAGAACGCCGCCTGTTCTCCTTCACGCAGGACAATCGGCAGGACCTTCACGGGCTCGCCCGACTGCGCACGCAGGAACCGCGCCTCCACATGCAGGTAGGGGCCTTGCTCCTTGAATGCTCCGAGATCGGCGGAGAGGGTGGGGCCAGCCGTTGGCTCCTGCGCGACATCCGTCGCCGTCCAGTCAGCACTGCTCATCGCCATGATCACGCCGAGAGCCAAACCCGTCAGAACCGTCTTGCGCAGCATAACTGCCTCCGTTCCTCATCATTGGTACGGACCATCTCAGACATTCGGTCGCAGGGCTGTGATCATCGTCACACTGGTTTGGTTAAATCTCCGATTGGCGTTCCCGAAGCCCGCGCCTAGGCTGGCCCGGCAATGGAACGGGAGGGCCGCATGTGGTTCTGGGAGATCGTGTATTCAGGGCTACAGCTCTTCGCCGCCCTGTTCGTCGTCGCTGCAGGTCTCGTGGTCGCGGCGGTGATCGTGTTCTTCATCGTCGACCGGTTGCAGACCAAGGATGCCGTGCGCCGGAACTTTCCGGTGCTCGGGCGGTTCCGGCACATCTTCACCGAGCTTGGCGAATTCTTCCGCCAATACTTCTTCGCCATGGATCGCGAAGAGATGCCCTTTAACCGCGCGCAACGCCATTGGATCGAACGGGCGGCCTCGGGTGAAGGGAATACAATCGCTTTCGGATCTACCCGCAATGTCACGATCCCGGGCACGCCCATCTTCGTGAACGCGCCGTTCCCGCCTCTGGACAAGGACTATGCAGAGACGAAACCCATGCGCATCGGGCCGCATTGCCGGGTGCCGTATGATGCACCTTCGTTTTTCAATATCTCCGGAATGAGCTTTGGTGCGCTGT
>JBCDID010000388.1:0-2524 GCA_038749355.1 Pseudomonadota bacterium
GCCCTGCAACATCTGGTTGATCAACACGTTTGGCAGGTCGACGGCGAAGCGGCGCTATCGACGCTTGGGCGGTTCACTGTGAACACGATCTACGGGGCAGGGGGCGCGCTGGACCCGGCGGCGGAGCTTGGTTTGCCGAAGGAGGACACCGATTTCGGTCTGACGCTGGCAAGCTGGGGCGTGTCGGAAGGCGCCTATATCGAATTGCCGCTGTTCGGCCCATCGACGGAACGGGACGCTGTCGGGCTGCTGGTCGACGTGGCGTTGTCGCCGACGACGTACATCTCCGGCGGGAGCGAGCCTGCCGTGCAGGCGGCCCTTCAGGCTGTTCGCCCGATCGACATCCTTGAGACCAGGAGCACGCGCGGGGCCCTGATCGATGATCTGCTTTATCGCTCCGAAGACAGTTACGTCAGCCTCAGGAGTAACTATATCCAGAACCGGCGCCGCCGGGCGTCGGGGAACGAAACCGATGTGGACAGCCTGCCGGATCTGTTTTCGAACTGACGGGCAGGCTTTGAAATTGTGAGGACACTAATGGGACCCAAGGCATTTTCTCTTTCCCGTCGCCGGCTCTCGCGTCGTGCAGTGCTGGCTGGCACCGCCTCCGCCGCGATGTTGCTGGCAGCCTTGCCTGCTCAGGCGCTGACAGATGGCGAGGCGCGGGCTTTGGTCGAGAAGACGCTGGACGAACTGTTGTCGGTGTTGAAATCGCCGGGCAGTCCTGAGGCGCGCGCGCCGCAACTCCAGCAGGTTATGGAATCGCGGGCCAACATGCCGCTGATCGCGAAGTTCTCGGCTGGCCGGATCTGGCGCGAAATGAACAACGACCAGCAGGGGCGCTACTCCACCGCGTTCTCCAAATTTGTCTCAGTCACCTATTCGCGCCGTTTTGACGAGTTCAAGGGCGATCCCAAAGTCCGCATCGGCAAGGTTCTGGATGCAGGCCGCAAGGGCATGCTGGTGGAGACACCTCTGGCCGGACCGCAGGGCGAGACCATCTCGGTCGAATGGCTTGTCAGCGACCGTGGCGGCCGCGTTGAGATCATTGATCTCGTCGTCGAAGGGATCTCAATGGCGACCACTCAGCGTGAGGAAATCGCTGCCATGTTCGAGAAGCGTGGCAACGATGTCGAAGCGCTGATCAGCGATCTGAACTCGCCGACCTGAGCTGCATTCAGCCGAAGGCGGTCACCATGAGAACTGCGTAGGCGGTCAATGCGAAGGCGGGTGCGTAGACGTGGATGCGCGCCATTGGCGGACCTCATTGCTGTCTTGTCAACGTGCCGTGCGGATACGCTGGACCAAACGAGCCTAAGATAAAGTTAACAGCGAAATACTGGCTGGCATGAACTGTATAAGACTTTCGTCAACTTGACCGAGAACTGGGCGCTGCGCAACCAGAAGGTGTTTTCTTCGCGTGGCGAGCTTGCTCGACTTGGAGACCGGCCAGTCCCCGTGCGGACTACCCGCTGCCAGACAACGCCGTCCTGTACCCGTCCTCGCGCCAAAGCACGGGAAAGAAGCTCTCGTCCATCTCGTCCGTGCCTTGCCTCCGATAGCGGCTGTAGACCGGGCTGACCCCGTCCGAGAACCGCGCCTCGGAGGACATGCAATGCGCCACCAGCGATCTGCGCGGCACACCCCGGCTGTTGGACCGCGACCCGTGCCATGTCCGCCCGTGGTGGATCACGCAGCTCCCAGCAGGCACCTCGATGGGGAAGATCTCCGGGTCCGTGACGCCTGCAGCCTCCGCAGCCGGGCGCATGTCGGCCAGCGGATCGTCGGGCGCATGGAACTCCGCGATGGGCGGCGACAGCGGCCAGAGGTGCGAACCCCGCACATACTCGATGGTCCCGCCATCCGCCGATGTGTCGTCCAGTGTGATCCAGCAGGTCATCATCTCGGCGGGTGCGATCCAGGACTGGTAGCTCTCGTCCTGGTGAAACCCCAACGCCTTGGCCCCCGGAGGCTTCCAGAGCACATTGTCCTGGTTGATGCGCGCACCGGGCCAGCCGCGCAGGCGGGCGCAGGCCTCGCCGACATCCGCACGCAGCACCACGCCTGCGACGACCGGGTCGGACTTCCAGCCATTGCAGATCTGCCGCGTGACATCCTCGCGGCCTCCCGGGCGCCAGTTCCACTCATCCGGTTGCAGGCCTGTGGCGAACTCCCCGGCAAAGAGCGGCTCGAACCGTGCGCGGGCCGCGTCGATGGTGTCCTGATCCAGAACAGATTTCAGCACCACGAAGCCGTCGCGGTCGAACACCTCCCGATCCTGCTCCGTCAGACGGATCATGCCCCGTTCCCCCGCTTGCATACCGTGAAACGGGCCGTATATACCCCGGAGCGCCCCGGGGGACTAGCCGGGCTAGAAAAACGAGAGACAAATGTTCATCACGCCCGCCTATGCTCAAGCCGCCGGTGCGCCCGGTGGTGGGGACCTCATCGCTTCCATGGCACCATTGGTGCTGATCTTCGTCATCTTCTACTTCCTCTTGATCCGGCCGCAGCAGAAGCGCGC
>JBCDID010000389.1:0-2381 GCA_038749355.1 Pseudomonadota bacterium
CATGGGGCCTCCCGTCCCACTAGATTTAGTCCTCCGAGCGGGTGTGGGCAACTGGAATGGCACAGTCCTCACAATCGCTTGGCCTGCCGTGGTGCGCGGGCTATCAGATGGCAACAGGCGGGAGCAGAATATGATTCTTTACGGACGCGATTTGTCACCCTTTGCGCGCCGCGTCGCCATCTGGTGCGGAATGCAGGACCGCGCGGTGCAGCGCGAGGCGATCCTCGTGCAGGGCGAGGATTTCGAACGTCTGAAGAGGATGAACCCTGTGGGCCGCGTGCCTGTGCTGGAACTGGACGACGGGACGCAACTGGTCGAGGCCCATGCGATCTGCGATTGGCTGGACGAGACCTCGCCCAATGGCTGGCGCGGTTTGCCAGCGTCAGGCGATGCCCGCCGCGATGCCTGGCAGCGGATGGCGATCGCCGTGGGGACCGCCGAAAAGGCCGTGGCCCTGGTCTATGACCGGAACCGTCGGCCGGAGGAGTTCCACTGGATGGAGTGGCAGCAGCGGCTTGTCGGGCAGATCCAGGGTGGGCTCGCGGCCATGGACGCAGGCGCCCCTGATGAACTCGACGGCCCGGCCCTCGCCGCCGCCATCACCTATCAGTTTGTCGAGGTCACCAACCCGTGGGTGCTGGAGCCGGGCTATGCGAACCTCGCCGAACTCACCGAACAGGCCATGGAGGTCCCGGTCTTCGCCAAGACCAAGCCGTCGATGTAGGCGTCCGCGAAGTGTTCTTTGAGCGCACCTGCCTCGCTCTAGCTGCCTTCTGCGCGACTACGATGGGCATCGCGAACGCTGCCCCGCTGAACGTCTTTCAGGATTGCGACGAATGCCCAGAGATGGTCGAGCTTCCGCTCGGATCGTTCATTATGGGCACGGACCTGAACGAGGTCCGGCGCGCGTGGTTCTCCGACAGCAGCCCAGAGTCGATCTATCAGCAGGATGATCCCTGAGCACACAAGAAGGACGAAACCCCACGCTACCGGGTCGAGATCGATCTATCCATCGCAATAGGCCGGTCCGAAGTGACATATCGCCAATGGATGGCTTGTTTGCGGGATGGCGGATGCGGAGGCTATGTTCCGCCGGACCGGATCGCCGGCCCCAACAGTCCCTGGGTTGGCGGCGATCATCCCGTCGTCCGGGTCTCCTATCTGGATGCCCAAGCCTATGTCGCCTGGCTCAACAGTGCGCTGAAAACCGAAGCATACCGGTTGCCGACTGAAGCGGAACGGGAGTACGCGGCACGCGCAGGCTCCACCAGTCGCTTCGCTCAAGGTGACGAACTGACAGCCGGACAGGCAAACTTCTCGCGACAGGCAACTGAATTTCAGACCCTAGCCGACTGGTCAGATCTGGTCGATCGAAAGACCGTTGTGCCTGTCACGGACCTTGATGCAGCCAATGCCTGGGGCCTTCGCCATATGTCTGGCAATGCGCGGGAGATCACCCGGTCCTGCTACTCAGATCGGTATGCTGAGTGGCCCACGAGCAGCCGATGGTTGGAAGAGAGCAGACGCTCCTGCACCGAGCGAACTTCCCGGGGCGGCGGCTTTAGCTCACCGTTAGACAATTTAAGGGCAGCATGGCGCATCTCCCGGGCGGAGGACGTGCGCTTTTATTGGGAAGGCTTCCGCATCGTGAAGGAGCTCGGGTCGCCACCGTAGTCCGAACCACGCCCATTTGACGTCGATCTGCCCGAAGAAACATTTGCAAATTCGCGCGCGGGAGACTTCTCTGCACGCAGTCAAAGGGGAGCGACACAGGGACCCGCGCATGGAGATCATACGGGCCGAAACATGGGAGGCGACCCGCGCCGCGCATCGCTGGGACATGCCCGCCGACTATTCACTCGCCTGGGATCTCTGCGAGAAGTGGGTAGAGACCGATCCCGACCGGTTGGCGCTGATCCATGTCGGGGACAGCGTGCGGGAGTACACGTTCCGCGACCTCTCGCGCCTGTCCTCGCAGCTCGCGAATGTTCTGAAGGCACACGGCATTGCGCAGGGTGACCGGATCGCGGTGCTCCTGCCGCAGGCCGCCGAGACCATCCTCACGCACCTCGCCGCCTATCGCGCGGGCATCATCCTCATGCCGCTCTTCACGCTGTTCGGCGCAGACGGGCTGAAGTTCCGGCTGGCGGATTCGGGTGCGAAGGCCGTGATCACGGACCACGAGAACCTGGCGAAGCTGACGGAAATCCGGGACGCGCTGCCAGACCTCGCGCATATCTGGTGTATCGAGGGCCCCGCCGACGGCGCAGCAGGATTGCCGGAGGCGATGGAACAGGCCTCGGATCACTGTCCGCCGGTGGCCACCACGCCCGAGAGCCCCTCGTTCCTGAGCTACACTTCCGGGACCACAGGTCCGCCGA
>JBCDID010000390.1:0-2089 GCA_038749355.1 Pseudomonadota bacterium
ATATCGCGCGTTCGGCCGTGCTCTACGCAGGTTGGGACGAAAGCGTCCCCGGTGTGCAGGTCAACCGGTTCTGTGCAAGTGGCCTCGAAGCCTTCAACATGGCAGCCAACCAGGTGCGCGGCGGAGCAGGCGACCTCTACGTCGCCGGCGGTGTCGAGATGATGGGACGCGTGCCTATGGGCTCGGACGGGTTCGCCATCGGCGTCGATCCCTACGTGGCGTTCAACGCCTACATCGCGCCGCAAGGCATTGGTGCGGACGTGATCGCCACCAAGTGGGGTTTCAGCCGCGATGACGTGGACGCCTATGCGGTCGAAAGCCAGAAGCGCGCGGGCAAGGCATGGGAAGAGGGTCGGTTCGGCAAGTCGGTTATGACCGTCAAGGACCAGAACGGGATCCCGATCCTCGACCGTGACGAGCACATGCGGCCAGAGACGGACATGCAATCCCTCGGCGGGTTGAAGGCGAGCTTCCAGGGGATCGGCGAGGGCATGCCTGGCTTCGATGCGGTGACCCTCATGCGCTACCCGGAGCTGGAGCGCGTCAACCACGTGCACCACGCGGGCAACTCCTCCGGTATCTGCGACGGCTCGGCTGCGATCCTCGTCGGCACAAAGGAGGCCGGGGAGCGGCTCGGCCTGAAGCCCCGCGCCCGGGTCGTGGCCACGGCCAAGGTGGGCTCCGAGCCTTCGATCATGCTGACCGGCCCGATCCCGGCCACCGAGAAGGTGCTGAAGAACGCGGGTATGGAGATCGGTGATATCGACCTGCACGAAGTCAACGAGGCCTTTGCCGCGATCCCGATGATGTACATGGACGAGTTTGGCGTCGACCACTCGGTCACCAACGTCAACGGCGGGGCTATCGCTATGGGGCACCCATTGGGGGCGACGGGTGCGATGATTCTCGGCACCGCTCTGGACGAGTTGGAACGGTCCGACAAACAGACGGCGTTGGCCACCCTGTGCATCGGGGTCGGCATGGGTGCCGCCACCGTGATCGAGCGCGTGTAGCGCTCGCAGCCAGTTGGCAGAGGCAGTGATCATGAGAGGAGACCAGCTGCACAGTGGTGGACGGCTTTCGGGACGATCAGGACTCGACTACGACTATCGAAAATTCAGGTGCGCTGGACGTCGTGCTCCGGCAAGATCAGTGCTTTCAGAACGGGGTGTTCGACGACGCTGGATGGTTGGACACGGTGTTCCTGCCATTCGCGTTTGTCTCGGACGGGAAGCAGACGGTTTCAGAGACAGAGGCGGAGTTCGAACAAGCATTGCGGGGGCTCGAGGGATACCTTGTCACCCACGGTGCCGTGCGGTTCTCGACGCGGGTTCAGTCTCAGATCGCGACCTCGGAGGACATCGTGATGATCACGGCGTTCCGAGACAGTGTGAAGGCGAACGAAGAACTGCTGCTGACCGCGTCCATGACCTTCATGGTGATCAGGACCAAGGATGCCTGGCGAGTCTGCCAGATCCATTTCAACGATCACGGCGCGGATGTCTCGGCGATGACACGTGTGCTCCGCGCGAGAGGCTGGGAGTGAGGGCAGAGCAGGTTGGGAGGCCGGATGACCCGTCGCTGTTGTCCTGCGGTGCCGTTGACAGGCGAGGGCCGAAACCGAGGCCCTTGTCCGCGTTGTCGCGCAACGTGCGCGCCCTGGTGTGCAATGCCCACGACCTAAGCGGCGCATGTGCCACGGGCGGGTGGCTCTGATGCTGGCGGCCGAAGACAAGGATGCCCCGGTTGCTTTTGTGCTGGCCATGGTCCGGTGGCTCTACTCAGACGAGCCGCTGGATGAGATGGCGTACCTCGCGTCCTACCCCATTGCGGTGCAGGGCCCGGGCAACGGACTTACCCTGATGGGGGTTGAGCAGCTCATCGACGCTTTGAATGTGTTTCGCCGGGCCGCTGCCGCTATGGGGATCGCGCGTGTCGAAAGCGAAGTCGTCTCACTCAGCAACACAATCGACGGGCTGGTGGTGGTTACCATTGAGAACCAGCGTTTCGCAAGAGACGGCCGGTCACTTGGCAGCCATCGATCGACCTATGTGGTCGTGTGGGAAGCACCTTACTGGCGGATCAGAAG
>JBCDID010000391.1:0-1849 GCA_038749355.1 Pseudomonadota bacterium
GAGGCCAGGGGCGCCCAGCTGGTCAGCGTCGCGTCAAATCCGCTCGATGCGGTGTGGGAGGATCAACCGCCCCCGCCACTTGGCTCGGCGCGGGTGCATCCTTTATCGCTCGCGGGCGAAGACGCAGTTGCAAAGCGCGCGCGCATGGGTGCGGCGGTCGCCGAGGCGGGGGCCGCATCTGCCGTTCTCACGCTCCCCGACAGTGTTGCTTGGCTTCTGAACATCCGGGGCTCGGATATCTCTCGTTCCCCCGTGATGCACGGGTTTGCGGTGCTGCATTCCGACGCACGCGTGGACCTGTTCACCGATCCCGACAAGCTCGACGGCGATGTCCGTGCGCATCTTGGCAACGAGGTGAGCATTCATGCACCGGACGCGCTGGCGGGTGTGGTCGCGGGTCTCAAGGGGCCAGTGCTGCTGGACCCGAAGAGCTGTCCTCTGTGGTTCGCCGAGCAACTCGATGCAGCCGGGATCGAGCGGATGTCGGGCGATGATCCCTGCATTCTGCCCAAGGCTTGCAAGACGCTGGAAGAACTCGCGGGCATGCGGGCGGCGCACCTGCGCGACGGGGCGGCCATGGCGACGTTCCTGTGCTGGCTGGATACGGCCCTGGCGGCAGGCGAGACCCTGACGGAGATCGCCATTGTCGAGAAGCTCGAGAGCTTCCGTGCTGCGAACGGCGATCTGGAGGACATCTCGTTCGAGACGATCTGCGGCTCCGGTCCCCATGGTGCCATCGTCCATTACCGCGTTTCCCGGGAAACCGACCGGGAGCTTGTACCGGGCGAGCTGTTGTTGGTGGACTCCGGCGCGCAGTACCCGGACGGGACCACCGATATCACACGGACCATGGCTACTGGTGCGGTGACCGGGCAGCAGCGGCGGCACTTCACGCTGGTGCTGAAGGGAATGATCGCGATCAGCGAGACGCGCTGGCCTTCCGGACTTTCCGGGCGTGATCTCGATCCGTTCGCGCGCCGGGCGCTTTGGCAGGCTGGCCTGGACTTCGACCACGGGACCGGCCATGGGGTCGGCGCCTGTCTGAACGTTCACGAGGGCCCGCAGAGCCTGTCGCGTCGCGGAAGCGCGCCGCTTGTTCCCGGCATGATCCTGTCCAATGAGCCCGGTTTCTATGTGGAAGGCGCCTACGGGATCCGGATCGAAAACCTTGTGGTGGTCGAGGAGGCTGGAGTGCCCCCGGGCGGCACGCGCCCCATGCTCGGGTTCGAGACCATCACGTGGTGCCCCATCGACCGGCGGCTGATTGACACGGTGTTGCTGACGCCCGGCGAACGCGTCTGGCTGGATGGGTATCATGCCCGGGTTCTTGAGAGTATCGGTCCGCTCTGCGCACCGGAGGTGCAGGCTTGGCTGGAAGCTGCCTGCGCGCCCCTGGGCGATGGGCCGGGCGTCGTAGAGGAGGTGCAAATGTCCGATAGAATCACAGTTCAGCCCCATGCGGGTGTTGTGTCCATCCGAGCCGGGGGAGCGGTCCTGGCCGAAACTACACGGGCTCTGGTCCTGCGAGAAGCAGGCTACGATCCAGTCTATTACCTGCCCCGCGAGGATGCGGGCATCGAGTTTCTCGAGGTGTCGGAAACGCGCACGACCTGTCCGCACAAGGGAGAGGCCACGCACTATGATCTGGAAGTGAAATCGGGCCGGATCAGCGATGCCGCATGGTCCTATGAGGACCCGATTGAGGCCGTCGCCGCGATCAAGGGCTATGTGGCGTTCTATGGGAACAAGGTGACCGTCTCGACCGGTTGAAGTCCGGTCCGAGTGTTCCGCCCTAACGGCCTCGCGCTGACGCGCGCAACCGATCGGCCGTCCAGGCCCGCCACCACCC